>JAAEZN010000070.1 GCA_018222835.1 Algicola sp.
ACCCACAACTGCTCCCATTCCTTAGTTACACCGTTAAAAAAATTAAGACTGGTACCTGTGTACCCAGATTTGGCACTTATCCAGTTTTCTCGAATCGCACAACCATTCTCCACTTTAACGATCACACTGGTTCCAGCAGGCGAACCATCGGCCGAATTAACAACTTTCCATTCCCCTATCCAAAAATCGAAAGCACTATGGTTTTCCGAACAACAATTGCAACTATTTGCCCCTTGGGCAAACAGGCTAACTTGAATTAAAACTATCAGAATAAATAGTATCCTTCGCATAAGAGAAAAAATGCAGTCCTATTAAAGATACGTTAATTTTACTCGAACCTAGCGTAAGCAAAAACCTTACATGTAATCCAATACGTTAAATTTTAGATAAATTACCTGATTTTTAGACGTGTACACCTTTTTACCATAGTCCACGAAGCAGTTTTGAACGTATCTTTGTTAGTAACAAATCTGAATCGCTATGAATAATCAATATTGCAAAGTTGGAACGGTGACACCCATTACGGGATTGAGCCAAGCCGCATCGGTCTTGGAGATAATGCACAATAATTTTATAGAAAAAGCTGCCAGTGTTTCCGGAAAAGATTCTCAATTGGGAGAATTTTTCAGAAGCAAAGCGCAGAGCATTAAAAAGGTTTTGGAAAGCTTGTAGGTTGGCTACGCTCTATTATAGCTTAGCGAGTTCCATTTCCATTTCCCTCTGGATTTGCTGTGCCTTTTTTCCAGCACTTTTGGCAAAATCAACCTCTGCCGAGGCATAGATAATCCCACGGGAAGAATTCACCAACAAACCTACATTTTTGGTGATTCCATACTTACAAACCTCTTGCAAACTTCCACCTTGGGCACCCACGCCAGGAACCAATAAAAAGCTTTCGGGAACAATTTTTCTAATATCCAACAAATAATCAGCCTTGGTTGCCCCAACCACGTACATCAACCTATCCGAACCATTGTAAGTTTTGGAAACGGACAACACTTCTTTATACAATTCTTGACCACCCACATTTTTGGTCTGAAAATCAAATGCACCTTGATTGGAGGTAAGCGCCAACAAAATGGTATGCCTGTCCTTAAATTCCAAAAAAGGCTCTACAGAATCCTTGCCCATGTATGGTGCAATGGTGATAGAATCAAAATTCATGGTTTCAAAAAATGCTTTGGCATAACGGGTGGATGTATTCCCTATATCGCCGCGTTTGGCATCTGCAATAGTAAATATTTCAGGATGTTTTTCGTTCAAGTAGGCCATGGTTCGCTCCAAGGACTTCCATCCATCCAACCCATAGGCTTCATAAAAAGCAATATTGGGTTTGTACGCCACGCAATAGGGATGTGTAGCATCGATTATTGCCTTGTTGAAAGCAAAAATAGGATCCTCTTCCTTTAAAAGATGTTTTGGAATTTTATCCAGGTCGGTGTCAAGACCAACACATAGGAACGATTTTTTTTGACGTATTTGTGAGATTAAGTCTTCTATCTTCATAGTAGTTGGTTCTCGCCGGTAAAGAGCTTAGGTTTTACGGATTAAAATATCTCTGAAGCTTCCTTAAGTTTTTCGGTGTTCTCCACTAACATCAACTCATCGATAATTTTTTGAATATCGCCATTCATAATATTTTGCAAGTCGTACAATGTTAATCCGATTCTATGATCCGTAACCCTTCCTTGTGGGTAATTGTAGGTACGGATTTTTGCCGAACGGTCACCACTACTTACCTGCGAATTACGTTTAGCGGCATCTTCTGCCTGTTTCTTCGCCAGTTCCATATCGTACAAACGTGCGCGGAGTACCTTGAATGCCTTATCCTTGTTCTTATGCTGAGATTTTTCGTCCTGGCATTGCGCCACGATTCCCGTTGGTTCGTGGGTTAAACGTACCGCGGAATATGTAGTGTTCACCGACTGCCCTCCAGGTCCAGAAGAACAGAAATAATCGATACGAACATCTTTGGGATCTATCTGCACATCAAATTCTTCCGCTTCGGGAATTACCATTACAGTAGCGGCACTTGTGTGCACACGCCCTTGGGTTTCTGTTTGCGGCACGCGTTGTACACGGTGTACACCTGCCTCGAACTTGAGCGTTCCGTAAACGTCCTCACCGTTTACCTCAAAATGAATCTCCTTGTATCCACCACTGGTTCCTTCGCTCAAATCAATTACGTTGGTCTTCCATCCTTTGGATTCACAATATTTGGTGTACATACGAAACAGGTCCCCAGCAAAAATACTGGCCTCGTCCCCACCTGTTCCCGCTCGTATTTCCATAACCACGTTCTTGGCATCCTCAGGGTCTTTGGGAATCAAAAGAAACTTTATTTCTTCTTCTAGTTTTGGCAAAGCACTTTTAGCCTCGTCCAACTGCATCTTGGCCATTTCCACCATTTCAGCATCACTACCGTCCGAAATAATCTCCTCTGCTTCCTCTATATTATTGGTAAGGGTTATATACTCATCACGTTTGTCACTGAGCACTTTTAAATCCTTATACTCCTTGTTCAGTTTTACGTACCTCTTTTGGTCCGCAATAATATCGGGCTGTATGATCAGGTCCGAAACCTCATCAAAACGCTGTTTTACAATGTTGAGTTTGTCTAGCATAAATCAATCCTCCTAATAGGAATGCGAATTTACGATTTTTTAATGGGATTATTTTTTAACTAAATCACGTCAGTTACCAACAAAAGTGGTTCCCAAGGTAACAATGAAAGCATTTAGACCATCGCTACGATCGTACTTGCTAAAGCGAAGATTAATGGTTTTTAAGCCAAAATCAAGGACTCGGGCACTTGTAAAAATATCTTTGTATTGCAATCCAATCCCATATTGATGGGCGTTGTAATTGGACAGATCGTAGTCCGACGTATAATAGCCAAAAGTGGAAAGGGCCTGTTCCTTGGGGTAAAAATAATCTGCTGCAGTTTGGGTATAATAACGGTAACTGGGGTACAGCGTAAACTTATCGGTAAGCTTAAATGGTGCTTCCAGACTGGCCGTGTGCGAACTTATGCCCCAATCGTCCCAATAAAAACGGTAATATGAACGCAAAATAACCAAATCGTTCAAATAATAGTTTAACCTACCGCCCACAGGTATTTTAAAACGACTGTCGGGCAACCGCTCTACATTATCCGCTAGTTGAAAATCATCGATATAAAAATCCTCAAAATCCGAAAAGTACACCCGCTGGAAGGGCGTGCTCAACAATCCGTGCTGAGAAACCACGTCCATAAACAAAGCCCCCTGCAATTTTCGACTCAAAATCTGTGAAAAACCAAGGGAAAGTGAATATGAATTTCTGTTTTCATCATTAAATTCGGAAAAAATAGGATCATATGTGCCGTTTCCAATGATACGGTCATCAAAAAAACCGTTCCGTAGCTCAATGGGGTATTGTGAGTTCCATTTATCCAAAAATACATTAGCGCTCAGGGTAATTTCGGTATTTTTCTCATTGAACAATTTAGTATAACTACCTCCAAAGCCAATGGAAAAATAATCGTATTCGGACGATACATAACCATTAACGCTCCAAATAGAATTTCGATCATCTGAGCTATGCTGATAACTAGGATTGATATAAACCAAAACATCTTTTCGAGATTCCCCCGAAGAAGCATCGAACGGACTAACATTTAGTCCGTCATCCAAAGGATTTACATTGCTCGATGAGGCCGAAGTATAGGCAGAAAGTCCTATATCTACGGTTAAAATATCATCTTCGTTCATTGGCATGCGCAATACAATGCTCGATGTGGCATCCGTTAATTCCTCGGTACCTTCCCCACCGGTTACAGCCGCATTTTGTCCATCTTGATTATAATAACTGAACAACAAATCGACTTCACTGGTCTCTAACACTCTTTTTTTATAGGAGGTACCATTTTGTTGTGACCAAGCTACGGACACCATCAAAAATGATAGCATAAAAATTGAACGCTTTAATGTTTGGAGCGTGAAGTTCATCGGATTCAGAATAAGATAATAACGATTTTATTAATTACATCCACAGCCGCCGCCTGTTTTACCCCCATTGGCACCGGATGATGCTTCCCTGTACACTTGAAAATTGGTCTCGAAACGTTCGCACGGTCTTGCGCTCAGTTGCATTTCCTCATCGTTGAGATAGACCTTTTCATATTCACGAACGGTAACGCAAGAACTTATACAAATCAAAAGCAATATTAAAACCGAGGCTTTCATCATAATTCAAATGTACTAATTCGTATCGAACACGATACCGGAACTCCTATGCACCTTGTTCTCGCTATCCACAACAACAGCTTCCACCCCATCTATCTGATTGATCATATGGAGTCCTACATCCCTTCCCAAAATAAACACTGCTGTGGCGAGTGCATCACTAAGTTCTGCCTGTTTGGCAAAAATGGACACACTATTTACTCCCCTTGTAGGGTAACCTGTTCTGGGGTCAATAATATGAGAATATTTCTCACCATTTAGCACAATGTACTTTTCGTAATTGCCCGAAGTTGCAACAGACGACTCTATAACAGGCAACCAACTGAACACCTTATCCTTGCTCAACGGGTTGGCAATACCGACCAACCATTTTTCGCCGGTTACCTTGGTGCCCCATGTGGTAAGATCTCCCGAAGCATTGATAATCCCCCCTTTAACATCTTTGGAAACCAGCAACTCCTTGGCCTTGTCCGCGGCATATCCTTTACCAATAGCACCAAAGCCTATACGCATTCCCTTTTCGGACAAAAAAACTGTTTCGTTCTCGGCATCCAATACTATCTTTTTGTACCCGACTTTTGATACCGAGTTTTTAATTTCTGTCTTGGTCGGGACCTTATCCATTGTTCCATCAAATTTCCAAATATGGTCCATAGAGGCATAGGTAATATCGAATGCGCCATCGGTCAGTTCGGAAATTTTAATGGACCGCTCAATAATATCGAACAGCTCCTTGCTTACTTTTACTGGTTTTACACCTGCATTTTTATTGATCAGAGAGGTTTGGGAGTCCTTGTCCCAAGATGAAATAATTTTCTCTATCCTTTCTATTTCCGAAACGGCCTCGTGAATATTGATATAGCCTATCTCCTCATTTGGTGCCACCACAGTAATCTCGAACCGGGTTCCCATCAACTTAAGCGTCTTTTTTACAGTAACATAGTCCTGCCTTGCCTGTCCGTAGGAAAGCATAGAGAAGAAAACACAAAAAAGAGCCGTGAGGATTCTCATTTCAGGAACTTGTTGAGTGTTTTGATGTATTTTTCCGGTTTGGTACGAGCCACAAAACCTGTGGTACCCAAAACATTTTCATTTTTATCCAGAACCACCACTAACGGAAAATAACCTTTTGAGTTATATTTTTCGGCCAAGGACTTGTTCCTGTTCAATTTATCTTGGGGAAGTTGGTTTTTCTTTTTTCTGGGAAAATCGGCTTCGTACAAAACGTAATGTTCGGCAGCATAGTCCTTGAACTCCTCGCTATCAAAAATATGTTTCTTCAGCCTGATGCACGGCGCACACCAATCAGACCCTGAAAACACCAAAACAATGGGTTTGTCCTCACTGGCGGCCTTGGCAAGGGCATCATCGAAGTTTTCCTGCCATTGTTGCGCATGGAGCAGCCCCCCACAGGCAAAGAGCAATATGTAGATTATATTTTTCATAAAATTTGGGTTTCAAAAACTACTCGAACACTCTTAGTATAGCACCATTGAGTTCGGTATTGAATATTTTTAAGGCTTTTGCCGGCGCACTATCAACTTGGTTTAAAGGAGTACCATCTTGTGCAAAACGAGACCCGTGTACATCACACCTAAATATTCCCCCATCAATTTGATTGAACTCCACTTCTGCGTATCCTTGATGGCTACATATTAAACTTGCGGCAACCAATTCATCTTCCAAATTTCTTGCAACTACGATATCCGTAGGACCTGTACTGACATTGGACGCAACTTCGATGAATCCACCAGGGTTGTTCAAAGGACCCGCGTTGGCAGAATCAAGATCTATTGTAAAATCCACACCAGATGGTATTTCCCTATCGCCCCCTTCATCATCTTTGGAACATCCGTGCAGGCAAGGAAACGTTAGGGCAAAGGCCGCGCCCGCACCCAAACTTCTTAAAAACTCTTTTCTTTCCATAGCGTGAGGTTTATAAATTACAACGCTATTTCGGAGTAAATCGTATGCTAGTATTCAAACTTGCCGTACTGGCTCTGGATAGTCAATTTTTTACTTTCGGATGCTTCCACTCGCCCGACAATCTGTGCATCAACATTAAAACTCTTGGAGATGGCCACTATATCCTCCGCTACCTGCTCATCAACATAGAGCTCCATACGATGTCCACAGTTAAATACTTGGTACATTTCCTTCCAATCGGTAGCGGATTGTTCCTGAATTAGTTGGAACAGTGGCGGAATGGAAAACATATTATCCTTAATAATATGAAGGTTCTCAACAAAATGAAGAATTTTAGTCTGTGCCCCTCCACTGCAATGCACCATACCATGAATTTGCCTGGAGGTATATTTTTCCAGTACTTTTTTAATGACCGGCGCATAGGTTCTGGTTGGGGACAAAACCAATTTACCCGCATCAAGCGGTGAATCGGGTACAGTATCCGTTAAACCTGTATTCCCGGAATACACCAATTCTTCAGGTACTGAAGCATCAAAACTTTCAGGGTATTTTTTTGCCAGATATTTGGAGAAAACATCGTGTCTGGCCGAAGTCAACCCATTACTGCCCATACCTCCATTATATTCGGCCTCGTAAGTCGCTTTTCCAAAGGAAGCCAAACCAACAATCACATCCCCCGCTTTTATATTGGCATTATCGATAACATTTTTTCGCTCCATACGGGCCGTTACGGTTGAATCTACAATAATGGTGCGAACTAGATCACCAACATCTGCGGTTTCACCCCCAGTAGAGCGGATGGTAATGCCATGCTTGTCCAGATCGGAAATCAAGTCCTCGGTCCCGTTGATAATCGCAGATATCACTTCGCCCGGAATCAAGTTTTTATTGCGCCCAATGGTCGATGACAGCATAATATTATCTGTTGCACCAACACAGATCAGGTCATCCACATTCATTATAAGTGCATCTTGGGCAATTCCTTTCCAAACAGAAATGTCCCCCGTTTCCTTCCAATACATATAGGCCAAAGAGGATTTGGTTCCTGCGCCATCGGCGTGCATTACCAAACAATGGTCTTCGCTGCCCGTGAGATAATCGGGGACAATTTTGCAGAATGCCTTTGGAAAAAGACCTTTATCAATATTTTTGATGGCATTGTGCACATCTTCTTTGGAGGCCGAAACACCTCGTTGCGCGTATCTTTTACTGGTATCGGATGACATATGAATGCTTTGGGCAAAAATAACGGAAAGCCATCAAAGTATTGACATGCTTTCCGTCTTTTCCACTCTGGTTCTATACTATTTGGAGAACAATATTTCGCGATATTTGGTCAATGGCCAAAACTCGTCGGCAATCAGTTTTTCCAATTTATCGGAATGTTCCCGAATCTTATCAAAATATGGCCTTACATTTTCGCAATAGGCCTCGGCTTTTTTGTCCATCATGGACATACCATTGGCACGTTTGCGGGCATCGGCCATCTCATCGGTCAGTTTTTTAATGTTTAGGATATGCTCGCCAATTTGCTCTAAAATATTTAATTGGCTTTCAGCTACTTTTTTATGGGCCGCCCCATACACCTCTTTTAACCCACGTATGTTCTCCAACAGCACATTTTGATACTTTACGGCTGCCGGTATAATATGGTTATAGACCATTTCGCCAAGCACTCTTCCTTCTATCTGAATATGAAAAATATAGGCCCCCAGCTCCACTTCTTTATGTGCTTTGAGCTCTACTTCGCTCAACACGTTCATTTGTTTAAAAAGCTTGATGCTTTCTTTTGAGGTGATTACCTGTAAAGCCTCTGGAGTGTTTTTATTGATGCTCAACTTGCGTCTGCGCGCTTCATCTTGCCATTCCTGACCATAGCCGTCTCCTTCAAAACGAATGCGCTTGGAAGTTTTAATGTACTCTCGAAGCACATTAAAGACCGCTTCATCCTTTTTTAGGTTTTTCTTGTCGATTAAAGTATCGACTTCTTTTTTAAAGTCGGTCAATTGCTTGGCAACAATCGTGTTGAGCAAGGTCATGGGTTTGGCACAGTTTGTCTTGGACCCTACCCCTCTCATCTCAAATTTGTTCCCTGTAAAGGCAAATGGAGAGGTTCGGTTCCTATCCGTGTTGTCCAACAATATCTCTGGGATCTTTCCGACTACATTAAGTTTAAGCTCGGTTTTTTCCTGAGGGGACAATTTTCCTTTGGAAACCCCTTCAAGCTCATCGAGGACATCGCTCAATTGTTTACCTATAAATATAGAGAGGATAGGTGGCGGTGCTTCATTGGCACCTAATCTACAATCATTGCTCGCCGACGCGATAGAGGACCCCAACAGTTCTTCGTAGGTATCCACCGCTTTAATGGTGTTTACAAAAAATGTCAAAAATTGAAGATTCTTCATGGGTGTTGTACCCGGGCTCAATAGATTTACCCCGGTATCGGTGGCCAAGGACCAGTTGTTGTGTTTGCCCGACCCATTTATGCCCGCGAATGGCTTTTCGTGGAACAGCACCGTAAAATTGAATTTATCGGCAATCTCTTCCATCACATCCATCAACAATAGGTTATGATCTACAGAGAGATTGGCCTCTTCAAAAACCGAAGCCAATTCAAATTGGTTCGGAGCTACCTCATTATGACGGGTTTTAACCGGAATCCCCAATCTGGTGCACTCTTTTTCGAGCTCGCTCATAAAGGCCAGTGCCCTTGCCGGAATCACTCCAAAATAATGGTCGTCCAATTGCTGTCCCTTTGCAGAAAATCCTCCTACCAAAGTCCGTCCGGTCACCGAAATATCTATGCGGGAATTCGCTAAAGATTTATCGACCAAAAAGTATTCTTGCTCCCATCCCAAGGTGGCATATACCTTTCTGACGTTTTTATCAAAAAATTGAGCCACAGCTGTCGCGGCCTCATCCACAGCGTTCAATGCCCTGAGCAATGGCGCTTTATTGTCCAAAGCCTCTCCTGTATATGCTACAAATATGGTAGGTATGCACAATGTGGTCTTATATATAAATGCCGGCGAAGTGGGATCCCAAGCCGTATATCCCCGTGCTTCAAAAGTATTTCGTATTCCTCCACTTGGAAAACTGGATGCGTCCGGTTCTTGTTGCACCAACTGGGCGCCCCCAAACTTTTCCATGGCCCTTCCATCGGGAAGTAGGTCGAAAAACGCATCGTGCTTTTCGGCTGTTGAACCTGTCAGTGGTTGAAACCAATGCGTGTAATGGGTTGCTCCCAAGGAAAGTGCCCAAGCTTTCATACCTTCGGCTACCTGATTGGCTATTTTGCGATCAATCTTGGTTCCTTGGAGAATGGCCGACTTTACATTTTCCAATGCTTCCGCAGTTAAAAACTGAAGCATTTTTTCCTCATTGAAAACATTTTTCGCAAAGAGATCGGACCTTTTGCCGGTCTCGCTAATATTGGTATGTGTTCTATTACGACTTTCGGTCAGGGCTTGAAATCTAGTTTGCGGCATATTGAAGTATTTTTAATTTTCAAATCTACAATTAAGAATTTAATAATATACACTCAAAAAAATACTTTTTTGATATTTGACCCTGTATTTCATAGGGTCAATATAAACAATAAACGAAATTTTGTGATTTTACCCCCATAAAACATCTATATTCCATTGAAACAACTATTTTTGTGCATCATAAAATAGAGAACGATTAACTACCGGAATTATGAGCAAATCAAAATTAGAGTATCTATGGTTGGATGGTTACGACCCAACAGCCAACATCAGAAGTAAGACCAGAATAGAAGAAAACTTCAGTGGCAAATTAGAAGATTGCCCTATGTGGTCTTTTGATGGTTCATCCACAAAACAAGCCGAAGGCGGGAATTCGGACTGTTTATTAAAACCTGTTGCCATTTATCCAGACCCAGCCAGAAGAAACGGCTATTTGGTAATGACAGAGGTTTTGAACCCTGATGGCACACCGCATGCCAGTAATTCGAGAGCTACCATCGATGATGCAGATCACGATTTCTGGTTTGGATTTGAGCAGGAGTACTTTATTATGGACACGTCCACTCAATTGCCACTAGGTTTCCCCGTTGGTGGTTACCCAGGACCACAAGGATTGTATTACTGTTCTGTAGGTGGAAAAAACACTTGGGGCAGAGATTTGGTTGAAGAGCACGCCGACCTTTGTTTGGACGCCGGTCTTCAGTTCGAAGGTATTAACCAAGAGGTTGCAGCCGGACAGTGGGAATTCCAATTGTTCGCCAAGGGTGCCAAAAAGGCCGGGGACGAAATTTGGGTGGCCCGTTACTTATTACAAAGACTGACAGAAAGCTACGGATACTACATTGAATACCACCCAAAACCAATTAAGGGTGATTGGAACGGTTCTGGTATGCATGCCAACTTCTCCAATACTTTGTTGAGAACCTGTGGATCTAAAGAAGTTTATGAAAAGGTATGTGAGGCTTTCCGCCCAGTAGCTGATGAGCACATTGATGTGTATGGAGAGTTTAACGATGAGCGTTTGACCGGACTTCATGAAACGGCCCACGTATCGGATTTCTCTTATGGTGTTTCCGACAGAGGGGCCTCCATTAGAATTCCAATTATGACTGTTGAAAATGGCTGGAAAGGATGGTTGGAAGACAGAAGGGTAGCTTCAAATGCCGATCCATATAAGGTTGCTGCGAGAATTATTAAAACGGTTAAGTCCGCAAAACTTTAAGAAGGCAAACACTTAATTAATTGTTGATTGTATCTGAAAACCGTCCCACATTGTAGGGGCGGTTTTTATTTTATGGTCACATATATAAAGACGGCATAGAATGTTAAAAGAATTATACCATCTCTCCAACCCAAACGCAATCCTTTAGGGAAGAACACTAGAGGAAAAATAAGGAAGGATATACCCAGCATCCAAAAAATATCACTGGACAACAACCCCTCATCCATAACGGTTATTGGAGTAATAATTGCGGTTATTCCCAAAACTGCAAGCAAATTAAAAATATTGGATCCTATCAAATTCCCCAAGGAAATTGCTTTCTCCTGCTTGATCACAGCAATTACAGATGCTGCCAATTCCGGAATACTGGTTCCTACGGATACAATAGTGATACCAATAACACGGTCGCTTACACCAAATGAAGATGCCAACCCTACTGCTCCATCAATAAGCAGTTCAGAGCCTCCCCAAAGTGCAATTCCACCAATTCCCAAGAACAATACTGTCTTATATAATGGCAATGGGACATCATCTTCGGGCATTTCATCTACAACCGCTGTTTTTTGAAATCGTAATAGATACACCAGGAATACAAATAAAAGGGACACCAATATGATCCCCTCATATTGCTCAAGGACTCCATCAAAATAAATAAAACCGCAAAATAACAAGGAGGCAACAATCATAACCGGCCAGTCCGTGGTATAAAAACTTTTCCGAACATCAATGCTCCCCATTATTACGGTTATCGCCAAGACCAATCCCAAGTTGGCGATATTAGAACCTACAACGTTCCCCAAGGAAAGGTCCGGAAACCCATCCAAGGCAGCTTTTATACTAACAATAAGCTCTGGCGCCGAAGTGGCAAAAGATACCACCGTCATTCCAATTACAATTTTAGGAATATACAATCGTAAGGATAGCGCAACCGCCGATTTCAACAACCAATTCCCTCCTGCAATAAGCAAAACCAATCCTAAAACAATAAAAAGTAGATTTCCCAAAAACGTATAATTTACGTGCAAATATAATGGAAGATCCACTCATCCAAGAAGGTTATTTTAAAAATAAAAACTGCTTTTTTAGTTAACAAACTATAAATATAGTTGTTCAACTATAAGATTAGTATTATGTTTGGTCCATAAATAAAATTTCAATGCAGAAATTGACCAATAAGGAAGAGGAAATCATGAAAATCCTCTGGGAGCTTAAAAAAGCTTTTGTGAAAGAAGTTCTTGAAGAGATAGAAGGTGAAAAGCCTCACTACAATACCTTATCTACTATTGTAAGGAACCTTCAAGAAAAGGGGTTCGTGGACCATGAAGCTTTTGGCAACACGCACAGGTATTTCCCCGTGGTGAGCAAAGAACAATACCGTAAAAAATATGTAAATGCCGCTATTGCGGACTATTATAATGATTCCTTTAAAAGCTTGGTTTCACATTTTGCGCAAGAGGAAAAAATTTCTGTTTCGGAGCTTAAAGAGATTATCGACCTAATTGAAAAGAATCAGTAATGGAAGCCTCTCTACTATATATTTTACAATCCATTCTTATTGCTGGAGGCTTTTTAGCGGTGTACCATATTTTTTTAAAGAAGGATACACTGTTTATGGAGAATCGGTTGTTTTTGTAGATCGGCCTTGTGCTCGCATTTGTATTTCCCTTGATTAAAATTCAACAAACCATTGTTGTGGCCAAACCCATTTTAACGCAAGCCGGAGTGGCTGCGGCACAACCTTCTCAAAATACAGACCCGGTAAACTTTATTGGTGCGGGAACTCTAATTTTATCCCTATACTTTGGGGTCAGTATTTTTCTATTCGCAAGATTTGTCATCAAGTTACTTGCTCTAAGAAAGCTATCACGGTCGGCAAATGCCAAAAGGGAAACTCCGTTTGTTCACATGATTACTGAAAAGCGTATATCCCCTTTTTCGTTCTTCAACTATATTTTTTACAACCCTCGTTTGTTTGAGGCAAGCGAACTACGTTCGGTATTAGAGCACGAAAAGGTGCACGCACGACAATATCACACTTTGGATATTTTATTGTTGGAGATTTTAAAAATAGTTTTCTGGTTTAACCCAGTTTTATGGGTGTACAAAAGTGCCGTAAAACAGAACCTTGAATATTTGGCCGATCGTTACGCCGTGGCAGAAACAGAAAACAAAAAATCCTACCAGTACCTAATGCTAAAACAGGCGGTGGATAAACAAGAGTACACGCTAACTAATTCATTTTATAATTCATTAATCAAAAAACGAATAGTCATGTTAAATCAAAATCGATCAAAAAAAATCAACGTTATTAAAACCTTGGCAGTGCTGCCTTTATTGGGATTGTTGCTCGTAAGCTTCAGTATTGAGAAAAAATATCTCTACAAAGATTCGGGCAGCATCGAAAGTCTTATGGCAACCGAAAATCTGATGGACAGCAAAAAAGTGGAGTTGATCATTAATAAAAATACCACAGATGCTGATTTGGACAAAATCAAAAAAGATTTGGCAAAAGATAATATCGACTTTAGCTATACTACTGTTAGAAACGATAACAAGGAAATCATCTCCATCTCTTTGAACTTGAGCGGCAAAAACTCTACGGGAAAAGATTTTAGCGGCAATTACAACTCTAACTCCGAAAGTCCCATCAATCCCATTACAGTTTTATATGATGATGAGAACAATGTGGTTTCCTTTTGGAATGCCCAGAAAAACAAAATCAAAATCCACAGTATGGGAGATAGCGATGTCTCATGGAGCACTGATGACAAAAAAGAGGTTATTGTAAAAAAGATAAATGGCAAAAAGAGAGTGTTGATAAATGGTGAAGAGGTCAATGAAGATAAGTTAC
The DNA here is from genome assembly GCA_018222835.1 of Algicola sp. Lineage (GTDB taxonomy): Bacteria > Bacteroidota > Bacteroidia > Flavobacteriales > Flavobacteriaceae > Flagellimonas. The sequence goes on from JAAEZN010000070.1 coordinate 13,717, forward strand.
ATACCATGGATATACATTTAGACGAGGATGGCGATGAAGAAAATATTTTCATAGTAAAGCGCAAAGACAACAAAAAAAATGTAACGATTAAAAAAATCGGGAATAAAAAAGATGGAGTGCACGTTATGAAAATTATGGACTCGGAAAATGATGAGGATGTAGATATTGACAACAAAACCAATGTTATGATCATAAAGGATTCCGATAACGATGAGGATATTGAAGTAATCAGTGCTGATGATGACTCAAATTTCTTTTACATTGATACGGATGGCAAAGATGAGCCACTGTTTTATGTGGATGGTAAAAAAACCAAATCAAAAGACATTAAAAACATTTCTCCAAACGATATAGAAAGTATAAATGTATTTAAAGGAGACAAAGCGGTTGAGAAATATGGCAAAAAAGCTAAAAATGGGGTTGTGGAAATAACCACTAAGAAAAACAAATAATCCTTAGAAACCATATAAATGTAAAGTTTAAAAGAGTCGCTTAAAAAAGCGACTCTTTTTTTAGTGGGAAAATGAAATGACCAAAAACAGGCAATTTTTAAACGAAAGCTCCCTTGGTTTTTAAAAAACCATCAAAAAGAGCCCTTCAATTCTAACAATTTTATGATTAAATACAAATATTAAATTACATTTTAAAACTATGAGCAAGGATTTAACTTACACTTAAAGAAGCATTTCGTTTTAAAAGATACAATCTCATATTCAATTACATAGATTTTCACCTAAATACTTGGAAACATGACTTTTATCATTCTATATTGGAAAAGCATACAAGCAAAATAGCTGTTTGTTAAACATTTAAACCAATCATAAAAAATGATCGCAATCGTAAAATTCTTTATTGCCCTTTTGGTACAACTCTTAACCCTAATTTTTATTTAAAAAAGATTTTGTGTTAGCTGCAATCCAAAAAAACAAGACCTGTAACATGCTTTGCCTATATTTGTCGCAAACAACATATGTTTATGTTTTACAAGCTATTGGCCAAAATAAACAAGGCCATACTCCCCTCTTATACTAAAAAGGGCTTGGACCTATCCAAGGCAAGCAAATTGCAGCTTGCCATTATTGGATGGCGTTATTATGTGACCACCAAAGCCTTAGATAAGAATTAGTATTGTAATAGGGTTTTTATAGGGTAACCATTGAGTTTATCGGCACCTTTTAAGAAAGTAAGCTCAATAAGAAAGTTGCACTGGATTACTTCACCACCCAATTTTTCCACCAGTTTACAAACTGCTTCTGCCGTTCCTCCAGTTGCCAACACGTCGTCGTGAACCAACACCCTATCTCCCTTTTCGATGGCGTCAGAATGAATTTCCAGGGTTCCGGTTCCATACTCTAAATCGTAGGATTGAGAAACCGTCCGAAACGGCAGTTTTCCGGATTTGCGAACAGTTACAAATCCGGCCCCAAGTTTTTCAGCCAACATAGGCGCAAAAATAAAGCCCCGACTATCTACGCCGACCACTTTGTCTATTTGTATATTCGTGGTAAAACCTAATAAGGCATCGCTTGCACTCTTAAAAGCTTTTGGGTCTTTAAGCAAAGGAGTTATATCCTTAAAACACACTCCTGGTTTTGGGAAATCCTTAATATCACGGATGTAGGGAGCAAAATCCATATTTTTGTACGCTAGGGTTTTGTGGTAAAGTTAAAAAGAAATATATTTGCAGCCCTTAAATAAGGCCGCGTGGCGCAACTGAATAGCGCATCTGATTACGGCTCAGAAGGTTGCAGGTTTGAATCCTGCCGCGGTCACGAATAAATAGTTCGATAAGAAAAACGCCAAGCTCGCTTGAGCGTTTTTTTGTTTGAGCTATTTTCAAAGCGGAGCTTTTTCAGGAATGCCAAGTCAATCCTGCCATTGTCACATAAAAAAAGGAGCTATTTAAAATAGCTCCTTTTTTATTATAAGCATTCCTGTGCTCTAACCACATATATCTTTAATTGTATTAATTATCTGTTTTTACTGGAAATTGAATATATCCATCTCCATACCATTTAATGGTTAAAGGTTCGTTTGCATCATTGATGGCTTCTTCGCTGACATTTTTGCCCGTTCCGTAATTTAGTTCCGTAAAGGGTTCTTTATTTCCATTGATTACCACTACCAACCGACTACCCTTGCTTATCTTTTTACTGGTCATCCGCACAATACCAAAAGGGAGTTTTGTTTTTTCATCCGGGGTCAACAATTGTCTTTTCTCAAGACTATGTGCAAAACTCGCCCTAGCCTTATACGGCAAGGTCAACGCAAAGAATTCACCATCGGGGGTCTGCTCATACACGACAACCGTGTAATCAAAATCCTTTTTGTTGATGGACACTGCGATTTCCCCTCCAAACGAACCGTTCACTTCAAAATCAGATTCAAAAGGTTCTGTAACAAAAGAAAACCCCTGTCCGACCATAAAGCTATCCGAAACAATGTTTCTCCAACCACTTGAATTCCAAGTGAGATTGCTTCGGTCGGTAAAATCTATGACCTGCTCCAAATAGTCAGTGGAATCCAAAGGCTCCTCGGAGCGGCTATAATGTTCATCCTTCCCATTATTTCCTGTTCCAAACAAAGAAGCAAAAGTCACCCCCGAACGCTCATTGCTCAAATAATACTTTAATGTATCATTTGCCATTGCTTGCAAAGAGGGTGCGTGCCCCCATTTGTTGGCTCCCATTACCTGATAATTGATTTTATCCTGCAACAATGCTGGTTTTGTCTTTCCTTTTAAAATATGATCAAACCATTCAAAAATCAGCTCCGTGATATCAATTTGGGCCACAGGATCAATATCATATCCTAAAATGTGACTGCTGGGCTTCTCTTGAGCCCCAAAATGAGTGTAGGGTCCAATAACCAGATAATGCGCTGCATTTGTATTGTATTTGGTATGCTCCTTCAAATAATACTGCGTTCCCACTTGCCCCCCATCATAATAACCAGTAGTGGCCAAAACAGGAATGTTGATATGGGCAAATTCTTCCTTATAGGGCATCATGTTTTGCCAATAGCTATCATAGGTCGGGTGCAATAACCGTTCTCGGAATTGTGGATTGGGCAATTCATCCAAACTATCCATTGCCTTATAGGCGACCCCAGTTTCAAACCATTTCATGTTCAAATTGTTCCAACGTTGCCAATTGTTATACAAAGTGGTGTCCAAATACTTATTGTTCGACACATAATGATGCCAAGAGTAATGAAAGTTCCAATGAATGCCATTTTCCATGGGCTCGGCAATACCTGGCGCAGCCGCAACGGAGGGCACAATGGTTTTTAGTGCAGGATGCACCTTGTTTTTTACCGCAGCCCATTGCGTGAAACCGACATAGCTTCCGCCGTACATCCCCACCTTTTGATTGCTCCATTCTTGTTTACTGATCCAGTCGATTACCTCATAGGTATCTGTCGCCTCATATTTGTAGGGCACAATCGAATCAGGACTCAACCCTTTGCCCCGAGTGTAAGAAACCACGCCCACGTAGCCATGGTCCGCCGCCTTTTTTGCTCTATCCAAGTCACTTTTACGGGCATAGATGGTATGAAATAAAACAGCAGGACCTGATTCTTCCATTTCAGGATTCCGGACCACTATGGCATGGATTTTTGCCCCATCTGAAGTTGGAATCAAGATACTATCCTGAACCAGATAGGATGAATTATTTTCTGTAATGGTTCTAGGTGTCTGAACTTGATTTTGCTCCTTGCAAGAAGCTAAAAAAACAAAGACTGTTGTGATACCAAAAGCTATTAAACTGATTGATTTTTTCATTTTGATTGATGATTTAGTTTAGAACATAGATGTCCTACTGCTGTATGCTTTTACTGTACGTTTTTTGATGTGATTGATTGTAAATGGCTACAAACTGTTTCGTTTTTTGAAGATTACAGATTGCCTACTTGATAGGTCAACGATTTCACCCGTGGTCAATACAAGTCGTAGTTTGTTATTAAAATAAGGTTGTATTTCCTTGATGTATTCCGTGTTTATAATCTGACTTCGGTTCGCTCTAAAAAATTTATTTGGATCCAATCTCTCCTCCAATTGGTTCAACGAGCGTTTGATCATGGGTTTTTCATTTCCAAAATAAAGGCGGGCATAGTTGTCCATGGACTCGATTAAACTCACCTCGGCCAATGCAATAAAGTACACCTTTTCACCATCCTTGATAAAGATTTTTTGATGGCTTGTCAAGGGAGCCCTCTGCTCTTCTTCCTGCTTTTTAAACTCAAGCTTTACTTTTTCGATGGTTTTGGCAAAACGTTCTTCGCGTAACGGTTTCACCAAATAATCCAAGGCATTTACTTCGAAGGCCTGAACTGCATATTGGTCATAAGCAGTTGTGAACACCACTTCTGGAACGGTGCCCAACTCTTCCAACAAATCAAAACCTGATTTTCCCGGCATATGAATATCCAAAAAAATGATGTCAGGATGTTCCTTCTCTATCAATGCTTTGGCAACTTCCACATTGTTCGCCTCTCCTACAATGGTAAATTCTGGATAGCTTTCAAGCGCTCTTCGAACCTCTTCGCGAGCCAAGCGCTCATCATCTATGATCAAGGTTGTATAGTTGCCCATCATTTTTCTATTGGAATTAGTAAAGTGGCAAGAACCAAATTATCCGAAGGTGTTTCAATCTCAATCTTCGCCAGCCCATCATATTGCAACAAAAGACGTTCACTAAGGTTTTTAAGCCCCACTCCTGAACCTTCTCCTTTGGAGAAAATCCCTGGATTTTTAACCTGCACCTCGATATTGTCCCCCTTTTTTTGAACTGAAATATCGACTATTCCGCCTTGCAGTTGCTTATCCACCCCATGTTTAATGGCATTCTCTACCAACAATTGTATGCTCAAGGGGAGAATCTTTACCTGTTCAAGAGCATCGTCAATGTTCAATGTAATAGTAAGGCGTTCTTCAAACCGAAGTTTTTCCAACTCCACATAATCTTTAACCAAAGCCATTTCTTCGGCAATGGAAATGGTCAAGTGTTCCTTTTCATAGAGGGATGTGCGCAAAAGATCGGACAACAAATCGATGGCTCTTCGTGCACCGGTTGGATTCTCGAGAACCAACGCCTTTATCGAATTCAATGAATTGAACAAAAAATGAGGGTTAAGTTGTGCCGATAAATTATCCAACTGACTTTGTTTAGCAATGACGGAAAGTTGTGCATTCATTTTAGTTGTATTGACCTCCCCCATATAAAAATGATACGCGTGGTATGCCAACACCCAAATTGCCATATGCCGCAATCCTGTAATCAAAACCGGGTTCCACACCAAGATATTTTCCTCGAAAACATTTATATCATTTACCAAATAGATATAAGCCGATGTTTTTAGATTCATGAGCTGCATGAACAAAACGGACAAAATCAATATGGATGGTATAATTCGCACTAACAACTGATTAATTCCCAGTTGATTCCATTTCGACCGTAGGGCAATGGCCCTGTATGCGTGTGTAAGGCCAATACAAAAGGAAACGTCGAGCACATAGTTGATCAAGGCATGGGGAACCGAAAATCGATCCCTGTCCAATGCAATGTAGAGCCACAACAAAGAGACTACGCCCCAGCCAATAATTTGGCATTTCCAATAAAGAGATAGTCCTGTATTTGTTTTTTTTGTTTCCAATGTTCTAGTTTGAAATGTACTGGATAGGCAAAACTCATTTTTTACTCGGCTTTTAAATAGCTGGTCAACTCATTGGTGTACAACCCATAACCATCATCATTAACGTGTTTGATGTATGTTTTCAATGCTGGGGAATACCACCAAATATCGGTCATCTCGCCTTTAAATCCTCTTGAATTGGTTACAATTCCCTTGTATACAATTTTATAGGCCTTGAAT
>JAAEZN010000071.1 GCA_018222835.1 Algicola sp.
AGGCAATGGGAGAAAGTGCATTGCCGTTGGTTCCCAGACCAATAGTGTATGTTTTTATTCCAAACTCCACGGCAAGATCGGCTGCTGTTCTGGGTTCAATAAAGCCAGAATTATTGACACCGTCCGTTAAAAGAATGATAACTTTACTAATGGCCTTGCTTTCTTTTAAGCGATTTACCGATGTGGCTAGCCCCATACCTATTGCAGTGCCATCTTCAAGCTCGCCGTAAGTAACTTCTTCCAAAGCGCTCAATACAATGGTTTTATCACTGGTAATAGGTGTTTTTGTATAACTTTCGCCGGCATAGCCCACCAACCCTATACGGTCGTTCGGACGGCCTTCGATAAAATTGGCGGCCACTTCCTTTAGAGCGGTCAGTCGGTTTGGTTTTAAATCGCGGGCCAACATACTGGAGGATACATCTATGGCCATTACAATATCGATACCTTGTGTGGTTTTTGTCCGAGTTGAAATATCCTCCGTTTGAGGTCTTGCCAGGGCCGTTATGATAGCTGCCAAGGCCAATAATCGGATTCCAAACAGTACTGGTTTTAATTTTGATGCCCAACTCTTAACCGTAAATCCTTTGATACTTGAAATACGGAGTGATGCCATCTCATTTTTCCGTTTGAAAAAATACCATAGCAAAGCCAGCGGCAGCGAAAGAAGCAGCCAGAAAAATTCAGGATTTGCAAATTCTATATTCTCAAACATCTATGCTTGTGTTTTTACGTCTAAACTGGTTAAAATTCGTTCTACAATCTCCTCGGCATACTCATCACCATCTTCCCAAGTAATCACTATTTGTTGTATAAAGCCTTTTCCGCCAAATGATAGGATGTTGTATTTTGCCTTTTTACCGTCGCTGTCCGATTCGCCAAAGGTTCCGGAACCATAGGTTTTTAGTCCTTTTACTCCGGATTGGGTAACAAATTCTTCCTGTTTGGTAATTATATTTTTAAGGCCCAATTGCTCGAACTTGTTTAGCGTGGAAACAATTATTGCTTCAAAATTGGGGTCTTCGTTCTGTTCTTTAAAGGTGATGGAACTTGTGCTTACGGAAAAAATGCCCACGTAACTACCGTAAGAGAAGGTCTGCAATTCCTTGATCAGCTCTTCGGTTTCTTCTGGCAGGTCAAGATCCTTACGGATCAACACATCTGGAGTTTCCATCAAGATTGGAGGAAATCCGTAGGAACTTGCTACCCATTCCCCTTCTAAAAGATCTTTGGTCGGATATCCGAAGACTGTGTCCCTTACCTTTTTTGCGCCAAAGTAAGCAACGGAAAAAACACTGCCCAAAATTAGAACTCCCGCAAAAATTGCTGCCGCCCAGTATATTCGCTTACGTTGTTTTTTCTTGGCCAGTTCTTCCAGATATTCCTCGTTCAAGAGTAAATCCTCTTCTGTGGGCTCTGGAAGAGCTTCGTGGGTTTTAATTACAATTTGTTCGACCACTTTTCTATCCTGCTCTGCAATAGACGTGGCCGGTTTGGATTTGGCAAACTTTACCAAATCGGCAGTTTGCAATATTTTTTGAAACTGTTGTATGGTATCATCATCCAGGTTCAGCTCACCGGCATCTTTGAGCATTTCCAATTTAGTGATAAGCTCCGAGGTGGTACTTTCCATAGCCGAAACGTGCACATCTTCCTCCAAATAGGATCGTACAATATCCGTAAGTTCGGAATAGTACTGTTTATACTCATCCTGAATCAAGTACTTGGAGTTTTCCAGTTTTTTAAGTTCTATTAATGCACGGTCGTAAGGAGGGAGCAATGCTACTTTTTCCTCTTCTGTTAAAGGTTTTTTTCGTAAAAAGAACCAATATACCAGTCCGCCAACAACTATCAGCCCCAAAAGAATCCAAAGAGCCGTGAGCCACATGTCGGCCAAACTTCTTTCTACCTGGATCAAGGGTTTAATATCGTACATTTTTTGTTTGGTAGTGTCCACGGCAACATCGGCGACCTTTATTTGGAACGAATCCGTAAAAAACGGTTGCTCGTTTATGGCAATCCGTTGTGGGGGTATGGTGTACGCTCCGCTATCAAACTGGGTCAATGCATAAATCTTTTGAAGGATTACCTTTTCTTCACTTTTGATAGTGTCGGCCATTATGGCCTCTACGGTTTCAAGTGGAGAAAATGTCTGCCCCTCGGGAAAGAAAACTACATCTGTCGAGTCTGTTTCAACGGTAATCCTATATTGAATCTGCTCTCCTATTTTAATGGATAAGGTATCCACTTCGGCGTTTACCTTGGGATTGGATTGTGCCAAGGCCGTTATGGGCAAGAGGAACAGGAGCAGTAAGGCGATCCACATGGTTTGATGCCTTTGAAACCTATTGGTTTTATGTAAATTCTCCATTTGCATTACCCTCTTCGTTTAAAATAACCCAATAGTTTTTTTACATAGCTTTCATCGGTTCTACAATTGATTGCTCCAGAACCAGACTTTTTAAAGGAGTTGGTAAAGTACACTACCTTATCTTGATAATGTTTTCCGTAGGCTGAACGGACTTGCTTGGATTGGGTGTTCACCAATTGAACCTCGCCTGTTTCGGCATCTTGCATTTGTACCATGCCAAGATTTGGGATGTTCTCTTCACGTTTGTCGAATACTCTAATTCCGGTAACATCGTGCTTATTGCCAACAATGCGAAGGGTATTGTCGTAGTCGTCCGCCATAAAGTCCGAAAGCACAAAAACAATGGCTTTCTTCTTCATAACATTGGTCAAGAATTTCAAGGCTTCCGCAATATTGGTCTTGTTGCTTTTTGGCTGAAACTCCAATAATTCACGGATAATTCGAAGCACATGGCTTTTCCCTTTTTTTGGCGGAATAAAAAGTTCCACCTCGTCAGAAAAAAGAATGAGACCTACCTTATCGTTGTTTTGTAGTGCTGAAAATGCAAGGGTGGCGGAGATTTCGGTAATAATTTCTTTTTTGAATTGATTGGATGTTCCAAAAAGTTCCGATCCGCTCACATCTGCCATCAACATCATGGTAAGTTCGCGTTCTTCTTCGAATACTTTAACAAAAGGTTCATTGTACCGCGCGGTTACGTTCCAGTCAATACTTCTTACATCGTCCCCGAACTGATACTGTCGCACCTCGCTGAACGTCATCCCCCGACCTTTGAACGTAGAGTGATATTCCCCACCAAAAATATGGTCGGACAGACGCCGGGTCTTTATTTCAATCTTACGTACTTTTTTTAGTAGTTCTTTCGTATCCATTTGGCTCAAAAAATAGGTTTACGGTTGGTTAAAAGTAGGGGGGTTACTTTATCCGATAAACATTGAACCGCTAAGGCACCTCTACCTCGTTTACGATCTTGTTGATGATTTCTTCGGAAGTAATATTTTCCGCCTCGGCCTCGTAGGTAATTCCGATTCTGTGGCGAAGTACATCGTGTACCACTGCTCTTACATCTTCAGGAACCACATACCCTCTTCGTTTTATAAAAGCGTAGCACTTTGAAGCATTTGCCAAGTTAATGCTTCCCCTTGGTGATGCTCCGAAGCTGATCAAGGGCTTTAGGCTTTCCAAATTGTATTTTTCCGGGTATCGGGTCGCAAAGATCAGGTCGAGAATATATTTTTCAATCTTTTCGTCCATATAAACCTCTCGGACGGTCTCTTGGGCCCTTAAAATTTGTTCCAAGGAAACTACGGGCTTAATAGGCTCGGTCTCGCCTCTAAGATTTTGGCGAATAATGAGTTGCTCTTCGTTAAGTTTTGGGTAATCGATTACCGTTTTTAGCATAAAACGATCCACTTGGGCCTCGGGAAGAGGGTAAGTACCTTCTTGCTCCACAGGGTTTTGCGTGGCCATTACCAAAAATGGCTTGTCCAAAATAAAAGTCTCGTCACCAATGGTGACCTGTTTTTCCTGCATGGCCTCCAAAAGTGCGGACTGTACTTTGGCGGGAGCCCTATTAATTTCGTCAGCTAAGACGAAATTGGCAAAAATAGGCCCTTTTTTAATGGAGAAATCATTCTCTTTAATGTTGTATATAAGTGTACCGATTACGTCGGCGGGTAAAAGGTCAGGAGTAAACTGGATTCTGCTAAAATCTCCTTTTACCGCTTTTGCCAAAGTGTTGATGGCCAATGTTTTTGCAAGCCCAGGAACACCTTCCAGCAGAATATGTCCCTTGCCCAATAAGCCGATCAATAATCGCTCGACCATATGGGTCTGGCCCACGATCGCTTTGTTCATTTCAACCGTTAAAAGGTCAATAAAAGCGCTTTCTTGGGCGATTTTTTCATTCACAGCACTAATATCAATAGTAGTGTTTTCTTCCATTATTTACTTTTATTGTTTGGTGTTAAGGTCGGGGTTTTTACTAAGGTGTGCAAAATGAAAATTTATTTAAAACCTGCCTGTTAATTAATGGTTAAAAAAAACGCTAAACCCCTAGTTTTATGAAGGATTTAAGGGTTTAATTTTATACTTTGAGCGCATATGGAACAGACAACGAAATTTTCCCGCATTATATCGGGAGCAATGACCTGGGGGAGTTGGGGCAAAAAACTTTCAAAAAAAGAAATGATTGAATTGATGCACCATAGCATCGAATGTGGCCTAACAACTTTTGATCATGCCGATATTTATGGAGGATATTCCACAGAGGCGGAATTTGGAAACGCTTTTGCAGAGAGTGGTATCAAAAGGGAAGATATCCAGTTGATTACAAAGTGTGGGATCCAACTTACAGATGGTAGAGACAATAAGATCAATCATTACCAATATGATAAAGATTATATTATTCGTTCAGCGGAAGAATCATTAAGAAAATTACATACAGACCATCTGGATTTCTTCCTCATGCACAGGCCAAGTCCGTTAATGCAACCGGAAGAAATGGCAGAAGCAGCGAATCACCTGTTGCAAAGCGGTAAAATAAAACAGTTTGGGGTGTCCAATTTTACCACCTCGCAAGTGGCGATGTTGGAGAGTATAATCCCTGTCGAAGGTAATCAGGTGGAATTTTCCTTGACGCACCATGACCCTATGTACGATGGGGTTTTTGATGACTGTATCGCCAATAAAAGAATGGCAATGGCTTGGAGTCCTTTGGGAAGTTTTTTCAGGGAAACCGACGAACAGGTCGAACGGATCAAGGAAGTTATGCCCGCCCTTACGGAAAAGTACAATGTAACTGAAAGCCAGTTGCTCTTAGCGTGGATTTTAAAACACCCGGCCATGGTACACCCTGTTATCGGAACCACCAACAAAGATAGAATTGAACAATCGGCTGCGGCCGCAAAAATAGATTTGGAACTTCAGGATTGGTTTGCCCTTTTGGTCGCCGGCCAAGGCCACGATGTTCCATAGAGCTTTAGTGTATGGAAAAAACAGCATTGATTACAGGAGCTACAAGTGGTATTGGTAAAGCAACTGCCCAACTTTTTGCAATGAAGGGATTCAATTTAATTCTCTGTGGCCGAAGACAGGAACGATTGGAGAAGCTTAAAAATGAATTGGGTCGCGATGTGGCAATTCATATCCTAAACTTTGATATTAGAAATCGAGAAGATGTGTTTTTGGCCATTGAAAGTTTGCCTAAAGATTTTTCCCAAATCGATATTTTGATAAACAATGCGGGTAATGCACACGGACTCGACCCGATAGACAAAGGAAATCCCGATGATTGGGAGGCCATGTTGGATATAAACGTTAAAGGGTTGCTATATATGTCCAAGGCTATAATTCCAAAAATGGTGGAGCGTAAATCGGGGCACATTATTAACATTGGTTCCACGGCGGGCAAAGAAGTTTACCCCAATGGAAATGTTTACTGTGCGAGCAAACATGCCGTGGATGCCATTAACCAAGGTATGCGGATGGACTTGAATGCATACGGTATTCGGGTTGGAGCTGTGAACCCTGGCCTTGTAGAAACGGAGTTCAGCGGTGTTCGGTTTAAAGGAGATGCCGAAAAAGCATCAAAAGTCTATCAAGGTTACCAACCTTTAAAGCCAGAAGATATTGCGGAGGTCATCCTATTTATGGTTACTCGGCCTTATCATGTGAACATTGCCGATTTGATAGTGATGCCTACAGCTCAGGCCAGCAGTACAATTGTTAATAAAAATAGTTAAGTGTTGCGGGCTTCGGGTTGAAAGATTAATTGTGTATTTATGAATGCTTTCTCTGGTTAGATTATGGATAATATTGCAAAGGGATTTGAGCGAAATGCAAATCGCGAATTCATTCAGTTTTTAAGTATTGCAAGAGCTTCTTGTGGAGAATTAAGATCCCAATTGTACCGATGTTTATATAGGGAACATATCACAAAAGCACAATTCGATAATATTTGTTCGAAAACAATCATCGAAGGAAAAAAGATAGGTGCATTTATGGCTTATCTTAAAAAAGCGGACCGGAAAGGAGCAAAATATGATTAAATCTCGCAACACGTAACCCAAATCTCAAAACTTTTAGTGATGATCAATAAACGCCTCCTCGTAAAAAACCTTTTGGCCCACAACGACGAAAATAGTTTTTACGATAAGAAGCGTTTTATATCCATTGGAGAAAAAGAAGGAAAGGCCAAATTTCTCAAACATGTTTGTGCCTTGGCCAATTCCAATCCCAAAAACAACTCTTTTATTGTTATTGGAGTTGAAGATGAAGACAACAAAATTGTCGGGGTTGATTTCTTTGACGATAGCAAAATCCAGAATTTGGTGAATGCCTATTTGGATAACCCTCCTATAATTTCCTATGAAAATATTCCGTTTCCACATTTGCCAGAAGGCAAGGTTGTGGGCTTGGTGACAATTGCATCGAACGGAAAAGTATGCGCACTTCGCAAAAACATTTGGAAGTACTATGGTGGGGCAGTATTCTTTCGAGAAGGAAGTATTAGTCTGCCCAAAGCTTTCGACATTGAGTTAAAAGACATCAATTCCGAAAAAGTAGCCACAATAGAGCAGCACGCGAGGAACAATATCGAATATACCCTAGATGCCGTTCTTAACTTTTTGCACACTCGACACCCTGATTTAACAAGCGATTACAAAGTTTTTAAGGAACAATTTGTGGTTTGTTGGGCCGGCAATAAAAAAAAGGTCAAGGGCAAGGTATATTATTCACGTGTGGATATTGAACTGATCAATGAGCAGGTAAAACTCTTTTATTCCGCTTTGGACGAAATCACCATCGATTATGATGATGATTCTTTTAAAACCTTGGAATATGTGCAATTGGGATTGGGTTCACATCAAAAATATTACCCTTTGGAGGAAATGACTATTACTTTTTCCGATAACGGAAAGTACTCGATCCATAGCAAGTTGATATTTGAACCTCCGCAGTTTGATAAAAAAACACTTTTTCACGTGTACAATACCAATAACGCACTGCTCAAAAAGTTGGAAAATCACATACCCCTGACGGATTCGGAGCATACCGATATGACCCACTTGCCTGCAACCTACCTTATATGTTACCTAAACGGATTTGAGGAGGCAAAGGATAAAATGGACGGTGCCAGACAATTATTAAAGACTTACGACAGCCATGTGTACCAATCACTGAAAGAATCTCAAAGAATTTTACGTAAAGTGAGGTATGCTTAAGCCTTTAAAAGCCAAAGCATTTTATAAGGCCCTATTTCCAAAAGACCACTGTTGAGTTCCACTTTTGTATTGGAGATCAAATCCATGGGCTCCCCTTTACTGAAGTAGCCTATTTTTTTGATCCAACCACTGTCAATCACCTGTGGGCTTTCATCAAAATTGCAGATTACCAATAACCTCTCGTTCTTACACGTTCTTTCAAAAGATAATATATGGTCGTTGCCCGTGTGGTATAGTCCAACATTGTTGAGGTCGGCAAAAACAGGATTTTCTTTCCGTAGTTTGATGAGTTTTTGGAGAGTGCCAAATATTTTGGATTGAGATAGGGCCCTATCATCCAGTTTGGAAATAGTCTTCCAATCTTGCATGGGGCGGTTTACCCATCGGTTGTCTCCTTTTTTTGTGGTATCATTTAAGAAGGAATAGTCGTTTAAAGTGCCTATTTCATCTCCGGCATAGATCAAGGGAATTCCGCCAAAAGCAAGGGCGATTCCATGCAGCATAATAATTTTCGCAACCGATTCCTCAATTAGCTTTTCATTTGTTGAAGCAATGGCTTTCTCGAGTCCCAGCAAGGATGCGGCACTCCCGGTAATACGCCCGTCGCCCGTTTTTGGGTTGTACATAAAAAGCATTCCGGTAGCTGGTGACCAATCCAATCGTTGGCAATAATAATCCAAAAGAAATTTTCGGTGCATTTCGGGGTTTAATCCCAACTCTTGGATTAGTTGGTTCTCGTACCCGAGCCCAATATCATCATGGCAACGAATGTAATTGATCCAAGTGCAATCCTTGGGTTTTTGGGGTACGCTCGTTAAGCTTTTGTAGAGTAATTGTGTTTTTTTGGTGGCAATTGAATTCCATAAAAGTGCCATTAAGGATGCATTATAGGCTATTTCGCATTCGTTGCCACGTTTTTCACCTTCCCCAAAGTATTTTATAATGTCAGTTGGGGCCACAATGGCTTCCGCCAATAGAATGGTCCCGGGAGCAACAACTTGAAGGCACATACGGAACAGTGCAATGAGGTTATGTGCTTCGGGAAGGTTCTGAGAGATAGTACCGATCTTTTTCCAAAGGAATGCCAGGGCATCAAAACGGACTACATCCACACCCAAGTCGGCTAACTTTACCAAATTGATGAGCATTTCCAAGAACACTTCGGGATTGGTGTAATTGAGGTCCCATTGGTAGTTGTTAAAGACCGTCATTACCCATCTTTTCATTTCGGGTATATAAGTAAAATTCCCGGGTGCGGTTTCTGGAAATACCTCGGGCAAAGTCTTTTCAAACTCTTCCGGAATGGTATAATCTTCGAACGTGTAATAATAGTTTTGGTATTTTTTATCTCCCTTTATTGCTTTTTTTGCCCAAGAAAACTCATTGGAAGTATGGTTCACCACAAAATCGAGCATCAAATAGATACCGTTTTCACGAAAAGCTTTGGTCAAACCCAACAAATCATCCTTGGAACCGTATTTTTTGTCCACTTCAAGGTAATCGTTAACTGCGTAGCCGCCGTCATTTTCCCCCTTTGGGCGGGTGGTGATGGGCATTAAGTGCAAAAAATTGATGCCCAATTCTTTAAAGTAAGGTATTTTCTTTTTGAGCCCGTTCAAATCCTTGTTGAAATGTTCAACATACAGCTGCATTCCAACAATATTCTGCGACTGATACCAATTGCCCGATTTTAATCGTTCAAGATCCTGTTTTTTTAATTCCGTCGACCTTTCTGCAAACAATTTGGGCAGTAGAGCCAAGAGTTTTTGAAAATGCTCTCGGTTTTGTTCTTCTGGATACAAAGAGAAGAACAATTTTTGGATCAAAGTGAGGTTAGTGGCCAACCTTAAATTACATTGCTCAAGATCATTGCTGACCTTATTTTTAGAGAGAAGCTGATGTAAACTGGTCTGGTTCATGGAATTTTACAACTGTTCCTTTGTTGGCAAGGCCATAATGGCTCCATAATTTGTGGTAGTGATGGCTCCGGCCTTATTGGCAGTGGCAACCATTTTTTCTAGCAGGGAGAAATCTTCCATTACAGGGTCAAAATTGCCCAAATCCGAAATTTGATATAGTAAACAGCCAATAAAGGCATCACCGGCACCGGTAGTGTCCACAGGGGTAACCGGTATGCTTGGAATTACTTTTTTTGTACCGTTCATACTTAAAAGTGTGCCATCCTTCCCTAAAGTAACGGTAATGATCTTTGTGCCCATAGTGTGTAAGAAATCACAGGCATCCTCAATATCTTCCTTGCCCGATAATAGTTGCGCCTCTTCACGGCTAAACTTGCACAAATGGGATTTTTCCACAAAGGGCATACATTTTTTTATAAAGGTTTCCTCGTCTTCTTTCCAGAGGTCACTTCTAAAATTGGGGTCAAAACTGATGAACATTTCTTTGGTAAGTCCATCAAAAAGATATTTTGCGTAGGTTTTTTCCAAAGGCCCGCCCAAAAGTGCCGTGGCGGCACCCAGGTGAAGAATATTACCGTGAAGATTTTTTCTTAGACTGGCATTGTATTTAAGTTCCTTGTCCGCACCTCTGTTAAATACAAAATCCCGTTCGCCATCTTCGGAAAGGGAAACAAAGGCCAAGGTGGTAAATGTATCGGAGAGCTGGGTCAAGGAAATATCGACACCTTCATTTTTGAGGGTTTCCAGCAAAAATGTTCCAAATGGATCCGATCCTACACATCCAATAAAAATACCGTTACCTCCCAGTTTGGAAATGGCACAGGCAACGTTGGCTGGTGCTCCGCCTGCTTTTTTGGTAAACTCAAAAGCTTTGGAAAGGTCGCTTCCTTGCTTTTCGGCAACAAAATCAATCAACAATTCACCAATACAGTAAACTTTTTTCATACGCTTTTCGAAAATATTCTAAGGTACATAGAAATTTATACCACGACCAAAAAACGGTGTGGTTTATTTTAATTGTAGGTTAAATACCCCATAATGCTTCCTTGATGTTTTATTGGGCAGGGATTTGTGTGTAATATTGCCAAAAACTATTCTATGCGAACACTGGTTGTGGGCGACATCCATTCAGGAGTAAGGGCTTTGGAGCAAGTAATGGAGAGGGCCAAGGTTTCCTCTTCCGACCATATTATATTTTTGGGAGATTATGTTGATGCTTGGAGCACGGCTGTGGAAACAATCGATTTTTTGATTCAATTAAAAAGTGATAGCAAGTGTACATTTATAAGAGGTAACCATGATGAACTTTGTAGGGCTTGGCTCATGGATCAGAAAGAAAACCCTCAATGGTTGGCACACGGTGGGGCAGCCACCAAAAACTCTTATTTAAGCGCAGATAAAGATAAGTGGAAATTACATCTTAAGTTTTACGAAGAGTTGAAAAACTATTATTTGGCGGGGGATAATCGATTGTATCTGCATGCTGGATACACTAACCTAAAAGGTATTGATTTTGAGTATTTTGAGCAGTCGTTTTATTGGGACAGAACGCTTTGGGAGCTTGCCACAGCACTAGACCCCGGTCTAACACCAGATAGCCCTAAATTCCCAAAACGACTCACCCATTACAAAGAAGTTTTTATTGGCCACACTCCTTTGTCAAAAACAGGATTTGTGCAGCCAGAACAGCGTGCCAATGTTTGGAATGTGGACACTGGGGCAGCATTCATGGGCGGGTTGACCATGCTCGATGTAGAAACCAAAGAGTTTTGGCAAAGTGATCCGGTACACTCATTTTATCCTAAGGAAAGAGGAAGAAATTAGGGGGATTCCAAGATTTTATTGTGATCTTTGTAAAAAACCCCAAGTATGTCGATAAAGAATGTAAGATTGGAAGTAATGCAGGCGATTGAACCCAAAGTAGAAGGGTTTATACATGAATTTCTTATTCCTACCGAGAAAATATGGCAGCCCAGTGATTTCTTGCCCGATTCACAAAGTGATAATTTTTTTGATGAAGTAGAACAAATCAGAGGGGAAGCCAAGGAATTGGGATACGATTTTTGGGTAACCCTTGTGGCCGACACCATTACCGAGGAGGCTCTACCGACCTACGAGTCCTGGTTGATGGATGTAGAAGGTGTTGACCAACATAGCGGGAAAGACAATGGTTGGAGCAAATGGGTGCGTGCTTGGACCGCAGAGGAGAACAGGCATGGTGATGTTCTGAACAAGTACCTGTATCTTTCCGGAAGAGTAAATATGCGCGAAATTGAGATTACAACGCAGCATTTAATTTCTGATGGATTTGATATTGGAACGGATAGAGATCCCTACAAAAACTTTGTATATACCACTTTTCAAGAACTTGCTACCAATATATCACACAAAAGAGTGGGTAAATTAGCTAGAAAAAAGGGAAATACTCTATTGGCAAAAATGTGTACCATAATTGCTGGGGACGAGATGAGGCACCATTTGGCCTATCGCGAATTTGTAAAGACCATTATGGGGCAAGACCCGGACGGAATGGTTTTGGCCTTTGCCGATATGATGAAGAAAAAGATTGTTATGCCCGCCCATTTTTTAAGAGAGTCGGGAGGTAACATTGGTGATGCATTCGAACAATTCTCGAATTGTGCTCAACGACTGGGAGTTTATACAGCACAAGACTATATAGATATTCTAAAAAAGCTCAACGACTATTGGGATATTGGAAATCTTCGTGGGCTTTCCGATAAAGCGGAAAAGGGAAGAGACTATCTTATGAAACTTCCAGAAAGATTACAGCGAATCTCCGAACGGATGCAATTTTCCCAAGAACAGTATATTTTTAAGTGGGTCGAAGCCAACGGAAGAATGTAGAAAGACTGTTCAGTCTTGTATTTTTTTTTAATATTTACCGGCACGGTGCTTTTCTTGCCAATCGAACAGTTGTTGCCAAAGTCCCTCATGGGCCATTTTTGCTTGCATGGGCCAAGAGGCCGGATCGTGTATTCGATATCGTTTTCCACCAGTATCCAATACTTCTTGGCACTTATCCGCAGAGCTTTCGGCTAGCTCTTTCCATGTTTTGATACCAACATTGATAAAAAGTCCCTCTATCTTGGGGCCAATTCCCTCTACAAGCTTTAGGTCATTCTCTTTAATGGTCTTGCCAAATATGGCTTTAGCTTCAGCAGCGTTAAATCGATGAGTAGTTTTCGGTTTTGATCCACTAATGATTTTTTCGATATCCAATGTTTTGGTCTTGGAATTGTCCAATCTTTTTTGACAATTTTCCAAATCCGATGCTAATTTGGCATTCTCTATTTCGAGGAGATTTAGCTCTTCCGTATTTTGTGATATGGAAGGTATATCGGATTTCCCAAAAAAATAGCCAAGAACCGCAGAAATTATTCCCACACCGGCCAGTAAGATCCAATACCATAAAGTTGAAGTTTCCCAATCCATTTACAAAAAATATACTCCGTAAAAACGGGACATTTAAAATATTAAAAAAATCTTAAAATTTTAAATAAATGTATCAGAAATTGAGGGAGTTAGCAAAATTTAACCCTCATTTAAACCGGATAAAAACAGATAAAGGGAAAAAAGGAACCAATCATACAGTTTTTGAGGCCACTTGTAAGATACCGTATAGATACTATAGGAAATATGAAGAAATTTAGCCCAAATATTAGGTAAAGAACCCTATTTCTCCCGACAAAGTTCCGGCATTGGAGTAGGGTTTTAAATTTAAGTTTGAGTTAGTTAAGTTGGTTTAAAGACCGCCCATCCGGTAAATAAAGTACTGAAAGGGCGGCTTTATGTTTTTATAAATCAAACTTAATGCCTTGTGCCAAGGGCAGCTCCGTTGTGTAGTTAATAGTATTGGTCTGTCTGCGCATGTATATTTTCCAGGCGTCAGAGCCACTTTCTCTACCTCCACCAGTTTCTTTTTCGCCTCCAAAGGCCCCACCGATCTCTGCACCCGATGTGCCAATATTTACATTGGCAATTCCACAATCGGAACCTTCTACAGATAAGAAACGCTCAGCTTCACGTAGGTTATTGGTCATAATTGCGGAAGAAAGTCCTTGTCGGACCCCATTTTGCAATTCCAATGCATTTTCAAGGTCTCCGCTATATTTTAAAAGGTATAGTACAGGGCCAAATGTTTCGTGCTGTACAATTTCGTAATGATTCTCTGCCTCGGCAATGGCTGGTTTTACATAACAGCCACTTTCATAGCCTTCACCTTCCAATACACCGCCTTCAACCAAAATAGTTCCGCCTTCTGCCTCGACTCTTTCCAATGCGGACAAGTAGTTCTTAACGGCATCTTTATCGATAAGTGGCCCAACATGATTGTTCTGATCCAAAGGATTTCCAATTTTAATCTGTTTATAGGCATCGACAATGGCATTTTTCACCTTATCGTAAACTTCTTCGTGAACAATCAATCTACGGGTAGAGGTACAACGTTGCCCACAAGTGCCCACAGCTCCAAATACGGCTCCGATAACGGTATTTTTAATGTTGGCATCCGGGGTAACGATTATGGCATTGTTGCCCCCAAGCTCCAACAATGTTTTACCAAGGCGTTCGGCAACGGTTTTGGCCACTATTTTTCCCATTCTTGTAGATCCCGTGGCGGAGATCAATGGAATACGCTCGTCTTTTGTCATCAGTTCGCCTATGGTGTAATCACCGGTAATTAAGCAAGAAATACCTTCGGGAACGCCATTTGCAGCGAACACCCGGGCGGCGATATTCTGACACGCAACGGATGTAATCGGTGTTTTTTCCGAACCTTTCCAGATACAGGCATCACCACAGATCCAAGCCAAGGCTGTGTTCCAAGACCAAACAGCAACAGGGAAGTTGAAAGCAGAAATAATTCCGACAACTCCTAATGGGTGATATTGCTCGTACATACGGTGACCTGGACGCTCACTGTGCATAGTAAGCCCGTGCAATTGGCGCGATAGTCCCACTGCAAAATCGCAGATGTCGATCATTTCCTGGACCTCGCCCAACCCTTCTTGGTAGCTTTTCCCCATTTCGTAGGACACCAATTTGCCCAGAGGTTCTTTTAATCGTCTAAGCTCATCGTTAAATTGACGCACCACTTCGCCACGTTGGGGGGCGGGCATGGTTCTCCATTTCTTGAAGCCTTCTCGTGCGGTACTGATCACCTTTTCATAATCTTCCGGGGTAGTAGCTTTAACCTTCCCGATCAGTGCACCATCCACTGGAGAATAAGATTCAATGATTTCACCATTTGAAAACCAATCTTTTCCGGTAGAAGTACCATTGTTGATTTCGTTCAAGCCCAACTCTTTTAAGGCTTCTTCTATTCCAAAAGCAGCTGCTATTTTTGACATTTATAACTTTTTAGTAATGAATTGTTATATTTTTACAATATTACGAATAATCTTATTATTCTTAAGGGTTTACAGGAATTGATGGATCAAAAGCAAGGCTAGGCCCAAGATGGCCGGAAGACCTTGAACTATCAATATTTTTTTTGATGCGGTCAAGGCTCCATAGAGTCCGGCTAGCGCAACACATCCCAAAAAGAAACAGGCAACATAAATTTGCCATTCGGCATCTTGTATGAGCAGGGACCAAATAAGCCCTGCTGCCAAAAAACCATTGTAAAGTCCTTGGTTGGCCGCCAATGTTTTGGTGGGTTCGAACAAATCTTCCGGGAAACTGCGGAACACCTTTTTTGCTTTGGTGGTCCAAGCGAACATTTCTAACCATAGAAAATATATGTGGAGCAAGGCCACGACCCCTATTATGATCTTTGCGAAAAGGAGTATCATTCTTCTTTGGCTATAAAACGTTCGTCCACTGGCATAACGGTTCCACAATTGTCGCAGGTTCGCAATTGTTCAGATTCGTAAAAGTGCTTAAAATGACCTAAGAAATCTTTCTCAATATCATTCAATTTAAAGTAAACCTCGTACAGTTTGTGATTACAATTATCGCAAAACCACAATAGTCCGTCCTCTGCATCCAGATCTGTACGTTTCCGTTCCACCACGAGCCCGATCGAGCCTTCTTTTCGTGCGGGGGAGTGAGGTACTTTAGCAGGATGAAGATACATGTCCCCAGGACCCAACTTCATGGTTTTCTTTTGCCCATTCTCCTGAATATTTACCTCAATATTGCCTTCTAACTGATAAAAAAGCTCTTCGGTCTCATTATAATGATAGTCTTTGCGCGCATTTGGCCCTGCTACGATCATTACAATATAATCACCGGATTCCTTGTAGAGGTTTCTATTCCCTACTGGGGGTTTTAGGGTATCTCGATTTTCCTCAATCCATTTATTTAGATTGAAAGGTGCCTGTATAGCCATTTTCAAAGATTTTACGAAAGGTAAAAAAATCCTTGCTGGCAACATAACGATTAACAAAAAAGACCCGCCAAACGGCGGGTCTCAATAAAGCTTTTGTTAGAAAAACCTATTCGACCTTTAAGAAAATCTGGGTGTAGTACGGCCTTCCTTGTTTATCTAGTTGCACACTAAGTGTGGTGTGTGTAAAATCACCTTCCATAGCAGCTTTATGAGAGGAGCTTTCTGTCCAACCCTCTAAAGTTTTGGTCGCCGAGGTGTAGTATCTTGCTACATTTTCCGAGACACTTAGAGCATTGGTTTCCGCTGCTATTTTGGATGCTCTAGATTCAAAATTATCGTGGCTGAGTGCATTGCGCGATATCATATAATCGTTATGCGCTTCTGCATATTTATAGGCAGGTGTGTTTTTGGATAAAGGAGATAACCCTTGCGATATGCGATATTCGTTGACCAAACCGAGCAAGTCTTCTTCCATTTTAACGGGATCAACAAAAAGTTTTTCATTTCCAAGAGCAGCTTCGGTATATCCAAGCTCTTCTTCTTGAGTGGATGTTGAACTACAATTGGTTAGGGCAACAGCAAGTACTACGGCCAGCAAAGTGCCATATAATTTTTTCATTTTCGGGGTGTTTTCGGGAGTGTTCTAAGTTCCCTTATGTTCTCGTTGCTAAAATAACCGAGCAGCTTTCCTTTTCCATGAAATTTCCATGTTTAGATAGATTATAACGTTGAAATACAGGAAATAGGGGTCAGAGGGATTGTTGGATTTGGATTTTAAGCCTTTTATCGGAAAAACTAAACCGTTTATATGATTTCTTCGGAGGCTTCAATTTTATTGGAGGGCATAGTTTCTTCATCATCAAAAACATAGGAGAAGACCAATTCGCCAAGTTCTTTGATCGGCTCGTAGAAAACAGAATCTTTCTTGGTTTCCTCATTAATCAGTCCCAAAGGTGTTGTTAGTTTTTCAAAAAAGATAAGGAATGCTCCCAAGATAACGGCAACTTTAAGTGCCCCAAAAATGCCTCCTGCAACTTTGTTCAGAAGCCCGAGCATGGCAAAGTCGGCAATCTTGGTCAAGAATTTCCCAGCCAGATTTACAATAATAATGATAACAAAAAAGGTTATTAAAAACGCTGCTATTTTTAAGTATTGATCGCTCCAATCAAACTGTTCGGCAAGGTAATCGCCCGTGATGTATGAGAAATGGATAGCGCCGTACAGTCCAGCAATAAGAGCAATCAAAGAGGCCAGCTCAACAAACAGTCCGTTCTTTAAGCCTTTATATAGGCCCCATACCAATAGAATTCCGATAATGATGTCCAAAAAGCTCATACAAGGGTTTTAACAAATATAGAATATTGATTTGTACCTTTGATGCTCATATCAAAACAGATGTCAAGAGACGAACAATTAAAGGAACGATGGGAATTTTTGGTGGCAAAATTGTCCGCACAGTTTTCCGATGGCGACCCTTTGGAGCTGGATGGGATTGTTTATTTAGTAGGTGTACAAGAGCTCGGCAATTTTCACCGCAAGTTTAAAAAAGACGAAAAGGTCAACCTGATGCACATAGCTATCTGTCGGCTTTTGGAACCCTATGGCTATTACGATTTTGATTTTTTTGATGAAGATGGATGGCCGCATTACAAAGTAAAGGAGCAATTACCACCTCTTAAAGCTGGAGAACAGACCGTTTTAATGAAGGAAGCTGTGGTGAATTATTTTCTGGAAAAAGAGTACATTGTTTAAATGGAGCTTAAAAAACCTTATTACGCCGTAATTTTTACCAACCTAAGAACCGAAGGGGATAATGGATATGGCCAAATGGCCGAAGAAATGGAAGCATTGGCCCGAAAACAACCAGGTTTTTTGGGGTTTGAAAGTGCTCGGGATGGTTTGGGCATTGCCGTTAGTTATTGGGAAAGTCTGGAGGCCATTGCCAACTGGAAATCTCAACTAGATCATAAACAGGCCCAAAAACAAGGTATAAAAACTTGGTATTCTTGGTATAAAGTGCGCATATGTCGCGTGGAGCGCGAATACGAATTCAACAAATAAAATTTTATGGAAGGGAACATCGATTTTTCAAATGTGAATAGAAAAGAAGCCCTTCAAAACATTGTTAAGGAATCCTATGACCTTGTGGTTATCGGTGGTGGGATTACCGGCGCTGGTATTGCTTTGGATGCTTCTTCCAGAGGAATGAAAGTCTTACTGCTTGAAAAAGGTGATTTTGCCTCAGGTACCAGTAGTAAATCCACTAAGTTGATTCACGGAGGACTTCGCTATTTAAAACAATTTGATTTTTGGTTGGTAAAAGAAGTGGGTTCCGAACGGGCCATCGTACACAAGTTGGCCCCGCATTTGGTGATTCCGGAAAAGATGCTGCTTCCATTAATTGAAGGTGGTTCATATGGAAAATGGTTGACGTCTATAGGATTAAAAGTGTACGACATTTTGGCTCAAGTTTCTGGAGATGATAAACGACAGATGCTGGAAAAAAAGGAGGCCATAAAGCTAGAGCCGCTTTTACCCAAAAAGATTTTGAACGGTGCCGGATATTATGCCGAGTACCGTACCGATGATGCGCGGCTTACTTTGGAAAACCTAAAGACCAGTCTTCAATTTGGCACACGGATATTCAATTATGCCAAAGTAACCGAGTTTATTTATGAGGATAAAAAAGTAGCAGGAGTCAAGTTTACGGACGAGGTGTTTGGAGACAAGTACAGTGTTGCATCTAAATATGTGATCAATGCGGCAGGTCCATGGGTGGATGAGCTGCGTAGTGTGAACCAATCCAAAAAAGGCAAGCGATTGCACTTGACAAAGGGTGTCCATTTGGTATTTCCGAAGGAAAAATTACCAGTAAAGCAATCCGTTTATTTTGATATCCCCGACGGGCGGATGATGTTTGCCATTCCACGTGGTAAAGTAACGTATATAGGCACCACCGATACCAATTATAATTCGGATAAGGACCATGTGACCACAGAATTGGCCGATGCCATTTATTTAATTTCTGCCGTTAACCATATGTTCCCCAACATTCAACTGGAACTGGATGATATTATTTCCTCATGGGCAGGGTTGCGCCCCTTGATCCATGAAGAAGGGAAATCTGCATCCGAACTATCACGAAAGGATGAAATTTTCACCTCTGAATCTGGATTAGTGAGTATTGCCGGAGGTAAACTTACGGGCTATCGAAAAATGGCCGAGCGCACTGTGAACCGTATTTCCCAAAAAATGGAGGAAGATTATGGTATGGAACTCAAACCTTGCACCACGGATAAGATTCCACTTTGTGGAAACGACTTTAAAAAGTTCAAGCATGTAAAAAAATACATTGCCGAACTTCAAGAGCGGCTCCAAGGGGATGGTTTTACAAAGTACGACGCTTGGTATTTAGTGACCACCTATGGTAAGCAGGCAGAAACTATTTTGGAACTATATGCTAAGATTAAGGGAAACGACCCACAAGAGAACATGATTAGGGCCGAAGCGCAATTTGCCATAGCCCAAGAAATGGCATTAAATCCGTTGGA
>JAAEZN010000004.1:0-9516 GCA_018222835.1 Algicola sp.
GAACAACGCACATTCAGTGCATCCACCGGTTCCGGCACATCGTGTGGTTAACCGAGTGGGCGTATTAACGGGCAAGCATCATTTTGATGGGAGCAATATTATGCAACAATTGCTCGAAAACGAGGGCATTCCGGTCAAGGACAACCAAATTGTTGATTTTCAGAAATACTTTTGGGATCCCGTGGTGGAGCTTTGATCAATAGCCGGGAGGGTGCATTTCATCAAACGAAGTGTTGTCCTGAAAAGCTTTTGCCAATAATAAAATACTTTCCTCATCGTACAAGTTCCCCACGAAGGTCATACTAGTAGGATGATTTTTTTTGTCCAATCCAGTAGGGACGGCAATTACGGGATGCCCCGTCAAGTTTGTGGCCAAAAGTTGATCATTGCCAAAGGAAGGGGAAATCAAAACATCGTAGTTCTTCATTAAATCTTGCATTTTTTGGATAAGTACCTGTCTCTGTCTGTTGGCTTGAATGTACTCCACAGCTGGAATAAATCTACTTTGCCTCAACGAGTTGGCGCGCGAACGCTGGTCCTGTTCAACCATCACGTCCACTTTGCCCGAACGTACGAGTTCATCAAAAAAAGCACCTGCCTCTGCCCTCAGAATAATATCAAACCCTCGGTAAGGAATATTGTCTGGCATTTCCACGGCGGTAGGTTCAATACCCAAATCCTTGAGGGACTTGAGGGCATTTCTTAGGTTGTCGCCAGAATCAGTAGTGTCCTTTTCAATATCCTTTTTTAAATAGGCTACCTTTAATTTTTTAATGTCTTTTTTCCAATCCACACCGAATGATAGGTCTATAGTGGTCAGGTCATTTTTATCTTTTCCTTGAATGGCTTCAAAAACAATGGCGCAATCCTCGGCATTCCTGCCCAATGGTCCTACTTTGTCCATAGACCAGCTTAAGCTCATCACTCCATGCCGGCTCACCCTGCCGTACGTAGGGCGCAGACCGGTAACTCCATTTCGTGTACTTGGGGAGGTAATGGATCCCAAGGTTTCGGTGCCCAGAGCAAAAGGGACAAGTCCTGCCGAAGTTGCCGAACCAGAACCTGCAGAGGAGCCACTAGCTCCTTGGGTAGTGTCCCACGGATTTTTAGTTTTGCCATCGAACCAAACATCGCCGCGGGCCAAAGCTCCAGATACAAGTTTGGCCACTAAAATGGCTCCGGCCTCTTCCAGTTTTTGAATTACGGTGGCAGTTTCATCGATTACTTGGTCCTTGTAGGGTTCAGCTCCCCAAGTGGTAGGGTAACCTGGAACGGACATTAAATCTTTGGTTCCATAAGGGATACCATGAAGGATGCCCCTATACTTTCCATTTTTTATTTCTTCGTCAGCTTTTTTGGCCTGTTCAAGCGCCAAACTTTCGGTAATGGTAATGGTACACTGCAAAGCAGGCTGATATTTTTTTAACCGCTCCAAAAAAAATGTGGTGAGCTCGGTAGAAGTTATTTTCTGATTTTTAATCAATGAGGCCAATTGTGGAATGGTGTAAAAGGCCAGCAGATCATAAGGTTTAGGGATATCTACATTGTCGGGAATAATCCATTGGCTGCCATTTTGCTGCTCTGGCATAGTAAAATCAAAAGGAGTGGGGTCAAAACGTATAGCGGGAAATACACCATTGTCCAAAGAATATTTGCGCAAGGAATCGAATCCGCTTCGATTTCTTTTTAGATAGGGGTAAAGGGTGTCGATGGCCTTATCGGTAAAGCTCAATCCGATCAATTTTTCCGATTTTTTTACATCTTGCTTGGTAAAGGAGTTTTTATGGGTAGAGCAAGAGAGCCAAGTCAGCGAAATAAGCAATAGGGTAAATAGGGAGATTCTATTTTTTGGTAGCATGCTGGTTGAGTTAGTTGGATAATTGCTTCTAAGCTACAGTTTTTCAGGAAAATGAACATGATAATCTATCTTTTTTGTGATAGGAATCATTTTGTCGCTAGTGAAAAAAATGTCAAAAGCTATTTTTTTGAAATTCAACAGTACAACTTCTTAATCTAACACCAACACCGTATCTTTGTAGTTTAGAACCAGTTCAAACAGTTGGTCGATAAATTATTAGGATTCATGAAGTTGAAAAAAGCAGACATTCTCAGAGCATTGGAAAAAATATCCGCACCCGGCGAAGGCCAAAATTTGGTCGAGAGCGGTTCGGTGAAGAATGTTCAGGTATTTGGTGATGAGGTAGAAGTGGATGTAACCATAAAGAACCCTAGTCTTCAGGCTAAGAAGAAGACCGAAGTGGAAATTTTGAAAATCATCCATAGTGAAGTTTATCAAAAGGCGAAGATCAAGGTCAACCTAAAGGTTGATGCACCTGCAAAACCCAAAGTGAATCAAATAAAAGGAAAACCCATTCCGGGAATACAGAATATTATAGCCGTTGCATCTGGTAAGGGAGGCGTTGGAAAGTCAACTGTTACTGCTAATTTGGCCGTAACCTTGGCCAAAATGGGCTTTAAGGTAGGGTTGCTGGATACCGACATCTACGGTCCGTCCATGCCCATTATGTTCGATGTGGCCACAGAGAAACCTTTGTCCATCAATGTTGAAGGCAAGGCCAAAATGAAGCCTATTGAAAATTATGGGGTAAAGCTACTTTCCATCGGATTTTTTACAGAACCCAACCAAGCTGTGATTTGGAGGGGGCCTATGGCGGCAAAAGCATTGAACCAAATGATTTTTGATGCGCATTGGGGAGAGTTGGACTTCTTGTTATTGGATTTGCCTCCGGGAACGGGAGATATCCATTTAAGCATTATGCAATCCCTACCGGTAACCGGGGCAGTAGTGGTAAGCACGCCGCAAGAAATAGCATTGGCCGATGCCAGAAAAGGTGTGGCAATGTTCCAGCAAGAAGCGATAAATGTGCCCGTATTGGGAATCGTGGAGAATATGGCGTATTTTACACCTGCTGAACTACCGGACAACAAGTATCATATATTTGGTGAGAACGGAGCAAAAAACCTTTCGGAAGATTTGGATGTGCCCTTCTTGGGAGAGATTCCGTTGGTGCAGAGCATCAGGGAGGCTGGAGATGTGGGAAGGCCGGCTGCTTTACAGACCGCGACCCCTACCGAAGAAGCCTTTGAGCAACTGACAAAGAACGTGGTTCAGGAGTTGGTGAGAAGAAATACCGACCTTCCCCCGACCGAAGCAATAAAGATTACAACAATGGCCGGTTGTTCCGCCGTTAAAAAGAAATGAGCATGGCAACAATGACATCAGAAGAAACAAGAAGCAATGTAGTAAAAGCGTTGGATGAAATACGCCCATTTTTACAAAGCGATGGAGGAGATATTACTTTGGTCTCCATTGAGGACAATATTGTTACGGTGCGTTTGGAAGGAAACTGTATTGGTTGTAGTGTAAATCAAATGACCCTAAAGAGCGGAGTGGAAATGACCATTAAAAAGTACGCTCCCCAGATTGAAAAAGTGGTCAACATCACCTAACTGATAAAAATCATTATTCCTTTTTTGGGCAAGTAGTAAGTTGCATGCCAAAATTCCTAGTTTATGATCAAAACCGATATTCTGATAATTGGAGCGGGACCTACGGGTCTCTTTGCTGTTTTTGAAGCAGGTCTGTTACAACTCAAATGTCACTTAATAGATGCATTGCCACAACCCGGAGGTCAATGTGCAGAGATATATCCCAAGAAACCCATTTACGACATCCCAGGATACCCAGAAGTGCTCGCAGGGGAATTGGTGGACAATTTAATGGAACAGATCAAACCGTTCCAACCTGGATTTACCTTGGGAGAACGTGCCGAGACTATTGAAAAATTAGACGATGGGTCCTTTATTGTTACCACAAACAAAGGAACTAGGCACCATGCGCCCATTGTTGCCATTGCGGGTGGGCTGGGAAGCTTTGAGCCAAGAAAACCGTTATTGGAGAACTTGGCAAAATACGAAGACAACGGTGTGGCCTACATGATCAAGGAGCCAGAGGTCTATCGCGATAAAAAGGTGTTGATCGCAGGGGGAGGCGACTCTGCTTTGGACTGGTCCATCTTTTTAGCGGACGTGGCCGAGGAAGTTACTTTGGTACACCGAAGAAATGAATTTAGAGGAGCTTTGGACTCTGTTGAGAAGGTTCAACAACTCAAGAATGAAGGAAAAATCAATTTAATGACCCCGTCCGAGGTGGTTGCGCTAAAAGGGGACGACCAACTGGAAAGAGTTATTGTTATGAATACCGAAACCTCCGAAGAAACAGAAGTTGAGGTAGATAATTTTATTCCTTTATTCGGATTGTCCCCCAAGTTAGGGCCAATTTCAAATTGGGGGTTGGAGATCGAAAAAAATGCCATCAAGGTGGATAATACCTACGATTATCAGACAAATATCCCTGGAATTTATGCCATTGGGGACGTTAATACCTATCCTGGCAAGCTAAAACTTATCCTTTGTGGTTTTCACGAGGCGACCTTGATGTGCCAAAGTGCCTATCAAAAAATATTCCCAGATAAAAAATATGTAATGAAATATACGACCGTAGGAGGTGTAACAGGATTTGACGGAAGTAAAAAAGAAGCTCCGAAAGCTGTTGTTAAGGCAATCGACTAAGAATAAAACAAACAATTTATCGTTAGGAAGCTTGATCAATCTTCAAATAGGTATGAGCGATATTAAAATAAAAATTATAGACCGCGAAGGTGTTTCGCACGAAGTGGATGCGCCAACAGATATGAACATGAACCTGATGGAAGTAGTACGTTCCTATGAACTTGCTCCGGAGGGAACTATAGGTATTTGTGGTGGAATGGCCATGTGTGCGTCTTGTCAATGCTATGTGCAATCCGACCATGAACTTCCTGAAATGTCCGATGACGAAGAAGCAATGCTGTCGGAGGCGTTTAATGTGAAGGACAATAGCCGTTTGGGCTGTCAGCTCCATATCACTGAAGATTTGGATGGACTTGAAGTTGAATTGGCGCCAGAAGAAGCTTAAATTCTTGCTTGATAAGTGAATAAGTTGTAATACCTTCCTTCGGAAGCTATTAAGGACTCGTGCGTTCCCTGTTCCAAGATATTACCGTTTTCGATAACTAAAATCTGGTCTGCCTTTCGAATAGTACTTAATCGGTGCGCGATTACAAAAGTGGTCCGGCCTTTGGTCAATTCACCCAAACTTTTCTGGATCAATGCTTCGGATTCTGTATCCAAACTAGAAGTAGCTTCATCCAGAACTAAAATTTTTGGATCGGCCAATATGGCACGTGCAATTGCAATACGCTGGCGTTGCCCGCCCGAAAGCTTTACACCACGTTCACCTATCAAGGTATCCAAACCTTTGTCAAAACGATCTGTGAATTCATCAACATAGGCAGATTGTACAGCTTTTTGTAATTTTTCCTCGCTCGCATCCGGTCTTGGGAATAAAATGTTTTCCCGGATAGTGCCTTCAAACAAAAAATCATCTTGTAGTACAACTCCCAAATGCTGTCTAAAACTATTTAGGTTGACTTTGGCCAGATCATGCCCATCAATGGTAATGGTTCCAGAGTCGGGATTTAAAAAACTTGCCGCCAAGCCTGCAATGGTGGATTTTCCAGAACCCGAACTGCCAACTAAAGCTATAACTTGGCCGGGTTCTACATTAAAGGAAATGTTGTGTAAAACTTCCTTGTCCTCTTCATAGGAAAAGGAAACATTGGAAAACGACATTCGACCAACAACATCATCCAAAAGGATGGTGCGGTTTTCCTCATCCGATTCTTCTTCGAGGTTCATTAATTCCTCGGTGCGGTCCAAACCTGCCAAGGCTTCGGTCAATTGACTTCCAACGCTGCTCATTTGGACAATGGGAGCGATCATAAGCCCCAATAGGACAGTGAACTCCACAAACTCGCCAACGGTAAGGGTATCATTGATAATTTTATAGCCGCCAAACCCCATAACGCTCGTAGTGGCCACCCCTAACAGAAAAGTGGAGGAGCTGGTCATAAAAGCGGTGGTGGTCAAACTCTTTTTTACATTTTGATAGAGGCGCTCCACTCCAACCTCAAAAACCTCTTCCTCCTGTTTTTCGGCATTGAACCCTTTAATTACTCGAATACCTCCAAGGGTTTCCGTTAAACGGCCTTTTACCTCGGCATTTATCTTGCCTCGATTTCTGAAAATAGGGCGGATGATCTTGAATGCTTTTAGCGCTATTATGGCAAATATAGTAAGTGGGATAAAGGTAAAAAGTGTCATATAAACACTTATGTCCATAAGTAGAATAAGGGAGACCACCGCTGTAATAATGCCACCGACCAGTTGCACCAAACCGGTGCCGATAAGGTTACGAACACCCTCTACATCCGACATAATACGAGAAACCAAGGCGCCTGACTTGGCATTGTCAAAAAAACGCACAGGCAATGCCAACACCTTTTTTTGTACTTGTGCCCTTAATTCGGAAATAAGGTACTGGGCTTGCACACTTAAAATCTTCGTTAGCAAAAATGAGGTGACCGATTGTACAAAGATGGCCAGCATAACACCTGCGACCAAATATTTGAGCATGTCAACATCTTTGTTCACGATAACATCGTCAATAAGATGCTTGGATGCAATAGGGGCAACAAAACTGGCGGCCTTGCTAATGGCAATTAGCAAGAGTCCAAGAAAAACAAGTTTTCTTTTAGGCCAAATAATGGTTTTAAAGGCAGTTAAAATACTTACTTTTTTATCGGGCATACGAATTTGTAAAAAGAGGGTGCAAGTTACATCAAATAAAAAGGACAGCTTATTTTCAGGGATTTGATTTGGGATGAATTACAAATGTTATATTTAGAAAGTTGAATTTTGCAATGTTATGCTAAGAGCCAAGATTTTCGGGATTCTACTTTTTATTTGGTCGTTTTGTACTGCTCAGGAAGAGTACCCTAAATTAACCGAAATTGTTACGGACAATGCCCAGATTTTTACAGAATCCCAATTGATAGGGCTTCGTGCAAAACTGTACGAATTTGAATCGGAGACAACCAATCAATTGGTTATTTTAACCATAAATGAGCTTGGAAATGAGACTATTGAACAGTATGTATTCGAAGTGTTCAACCAGAATAGATTGGGTCAGGAAGGCAAGGACAATGGTATTTTGATTCTTTTTTCAAAACTCGATAGAGAAGTTAGGATCGAGGTGGGTTATGGACTTGAGCCATATATTACCGATGCTGTGGCCTCAAGGATTATTCGGAATACCATGATTCCGAAGTTTAAGGAAGAGGACTATTTTTCAGGTTTGGACCTGGCAACGGACCAGATTATCGAATTTCTACTAAATCCCGAAGCATTGGAGGAGTTTAAGGAAGAGATCGAGTCAGAAGCAGAAATGTCCTGGTGGATGTATGGGGTTATTGGATTGTTTTTAATGATTTTTGTAGCTGCGGGAGGTTTTGTTTTTTATAAAGGCTATAGCACGTTTTTGGAGATTTTACGGGGAATGTTTATTGGAAAACTAGCTGTTGTCCGTGGAGTTTTTATGGCCATTTTTATGGGAATGCCTGTAATTTTTGGTTTGGTGTTTATGGGCATGCCCCTGTTTTTTATGGCCTTGCTTTTTGGATTGGAGGATGTAATGAACAAATTGGCCGAGGACTTTACTTGGGTGATTTGGGCAGTTGTTCTTTTTGCATGTGTAACTCTCTTATTGGTGATAATAAAGATCAAGAGAAAAGGCGGGGAAGATATTAAACTATCATTTTTTAAATCCGATAAGGACTATATCAGCAAGACATTTTCTTCTTCGGGCACCCATTCCTTTGGCTCCGGTTCCGGGGGCAGCTCTTCCAGTAGTTTTTCTGGTGGAGGCGGAAGTTCTGGTGGTGGTGGAGCAAGCGGAAGTTGGTAATTGTAGCTGATTTAATGTATTTTCACAAAACTAACTAAACCCAACTTTCAAAATGAGAATTACCATCCTCGTAGCGCTAGTTCTATTTATTTCCTGTTCCGAAAAACCTCAAACCGAGGTACAACAATGGGAGGCCCAAGCCCAAAATATTACGATTATCAGGGATGACTTTGGGGTGCCCCACATCTATGGGAAAACAGATGCCGATGCCGTTTTTGGTCTGTTGTATGCGCAATGTGAGGATGATTTTAACCGTGTGGAACAAAACTATATTTGGGCCACGGGCCGCTTGGCAGAAGTAGAAGGCGAAGATGCTTTGTACAGTGATTTGCGTGCCAGGCTTTTTATGACCGAGGAAGAGGCAAAGGCAAATTATGAAAATAGTCCAGAATGGTTAAAGGAACTTTGCAATGCCTTTGCGGATGGAATCAATTATTATTTGCATACCCACCCAGAAGTAAAACCAAAATTGTTGACCCGTTTTGAGCCCTGGATGCCTATGTATTTTAGTGAAGGCTCCATTGGAGGAGATATTGAACGTATCTCTACCCGTAAGATCAAAAGTTTTTATGAAAGTGGTATGGAATTGCCCAAGATGGAAGCGCTTCAACTTAAGAGTGAAGAAGAAATGGCCGAACCACAAGGTTCCAATGGAATCGCCATTGCGGGTGATTTAACGGAGTCGGGGAATGCCATGTTGTTGATAAATCCACATACTTCATTTTATTTTAGAGGAGAAGTACATGTAGTAAGCGAAGAAGGGCTGAATGCCTACGGAGCGGTAACTTGGGGGCAGTTTTTTGTGTATCAGGGTTTTAACGAGAAAACAGGTTGGATGCATACCTCCACTTACACCGATGTAATGGATGAGTTCAAGGAAACTATCGTTAAAAATGATGGGAAGCTGTTCTATCAATATGGTGAAGAATTAAGGCCTGTTGATTCAAGCTCCGTAACATTAAAGTACAGGGATGGGGAAAACACAAAAGAAAAAGCCTTCCCAATGTATCGAACCCATCATGGTCCTATTACCCATCAAGTGGACGATCAGTGGACAGCTTCTGCGATGATGTGGGAACCTGTAAAGGCATTGGAGCAGTCCTATGTCAGAACCAAACAAAATGAGTACGAAGGTTTTCGAGAAATGATGGATATCCGTACCAATTCATCCAACAATACCGTCTATGCGGATGCCGAGGGCAATATTGCCTATTTCCATGGAAATTTTATACCAAAACGCGATACCATTTTCGATTATACTGAGCCTGTGGATGGTAGTAACCCTAAAACCGATTGGCAGGGATTACATACCGTAGATGAAAATATTTTGGTGCTTAACCCCGAAAATGGTTGGATTCAAAACTGTAACTCAACTCCCTACACTTTAGCATTGGAATTTAGCCCAAAGCGTGAAGATTACCCAAATTATATGTCGAGGGATCAAGAGAATTTTAGGGGTGTGCATGCCATAGAATTATTGACAGGACGCAGCGGATATACTTTAGATAATCTTATTGAACTTGCCCACGACCCCTATTTACCGGCATTTGAAGCATTGATTCCCGGTTTGGTGAAAGCTTATGATGGAAACCCGACTCCTGAATTGAAAGAGGCTATAGAAGAATTGCGCAAATGGGATTACAAAACGT
>JAAEZN010000004.1:9526-55547 GCA_018222835.1 Algicola sp.
TATCGCCATGACTTTGGCTCATTATTATGGAACCCTTTGCTATTCGAAAGCTGAAAGACCAGAAGGAATGTATGCAATGCAATGGGTGGAATATTGGGGAGATGATTGGGACAATCAGAAAAAATTAAGCTTTTTAAAAGAAACATTGGATAGGTTGGAAACTGATTTCGGAACTTGGAAAATGCCGTGGGGCGAGGTAAATAGATACCAGCGTTTGAACGGGGATATCCGTCAACCATTCAACGATGACAAACCCAGCATCCCGATTGGATTTGCCAGTGGAAGATGGGGTGCCTTGGCCGCATACGGGGCTCGCTACGATAACAATACAAAGAAAATTTATGGTACTCGTGGCAATAGTTTTGTGGCAGCTGTGGAGTTTGGTGATAAAGTTAGGGCAAAAACCATGTTGGCCGGTGGTCAAAGTGGGAATCCTAAATCACCACACTTTAATGATCAATCGCAACGCTACGCGGATATGGAATTTAAAGATGCGGCATATTATAAGGAGGATGTGCTAAAGCGAGCAAAATTTACGTATTCGCCAGGTGAAAAGTATTGATAGGGATTTTAGTTGCCTTCTTCCAAATTGTTGTCCTCTTCCTTTACTATGATCAGGCTGGCCCGTGAACCTGTGGATAGGTTCCATCGGTTGTTGTGGATAACCACGCCTTTATCGTCGGTAACCACAACTTGGGCGGTATTTGGTCCGGAAGAACCTTGATTGAGTGCTTCAAACTCGATTCGGTTAAAACCTTTTACCAAATCTAAGTTGATTCCTTTAAAAGAGCCATCGAGCAAAAGGTTGTACTCGGCCACTTGTCCGTTTACGTAAATCTTGATGCGATCACCGTCCACATATTCGTGGTCACGAGCAACAATGCCAACAAATTTTGCCTTAGTTTTAAAATCGCCCAAATACTGATCACCGAAATGTTCATTGGCACCTTTTTCTTTCTTTTCGATTACTTTGGGGTCAATGACCATATCGTGGCCAGCTTGCAGTAACTGCCTGTCCGGCAGCATTTTTATACTGGGCTTTTCATTTTTTGGGATAAGGCTCTCGTCAAGTACCGATGGCATTCGAAGTGAAGTACCTTGGTTGCTTGCCTTTATGTCCAGATTATTTTTATCGCCTATTTTTAAAGGTCGTGTGGTGGGTAAGTCCGACGTTTGTGCAAAAGTCGAAGCAAACCCAAATGATAAGCCCAATACGGTGAAAACCAATCTTTTCATAGCAAGCTAAAGCAAGAATCTTTTTATAAATTTAGCAAATACCTTGCCACTAACATGATAAATTGTAGTTAAATCGTTAATCTGCAGATTTAATTTTAATTTCTCTTTTTAACCCAAATAGTGGATGCAATAAAGGTATTCTCAAGATTATAAGGTCGTAGATAAGCCAACTAAGACCAAATGTTCCTACAATCAATACCGTTGCCTTTGGAAAAAGACCCCAATCAAGACTCATGATAAAATATGCAATGCCTACAGTGATAGTCTGGTGCAGTATATAAAATGGATAAACGGCCCTGTTTGCATAGGCAACCCCTTTGCTTGGTTTGTTCAGGTATTTGGAGGCTGTTGCAAAAAGAACCAGTATCCAAGACCAAATGTTTACCACTTTTAATAAGGCTTCGGTAAAATGAACCACATAGCCATCTTCAAAAAATAACCATATAATTACTTGACCAAAGAATCCGACTAAACCGAGAATCAAGGCCTTGTTCTTGACTTTGACCAATGTTTGCCAAAAGGCATCGCCAGTAGCTATCAATACAAAACCATAAAAGAAAAGGATAATACTGAATATAAAGTTGAACCAATCATCCACTAGTGCATGGGTTATGGGGAAAAAGGGTTCGATCAAAGACTCCGCCATATATAGCGGTAACACAAAAGCATATATGCCCCATGGTTTTTGAATCAATTGTTTGATCCAGACTATAAATTTGGTTTTATGTTTACGTAAATAAACAAACAAAGGGGCAAGTATCCATGAGAATACCAAAAGGTAGGGCAAAAACCACAGATGATGCCAGCTCAAGTTGCCTTCGGGATAAACACCATCAAAAGCAACTGTTGTAAAATATTCCCAATACGACCCTGAATAACCTTCCACCAATCGTTCAAAATATACTTGCGGGGGAACTATCAGGATCATTCCTGCTACTAAAGGAATGCCTAAACGTAGCAAACGTTCCCATGCAAATTTGCCCAGACTCCGTTTGCCCAAGGCGTAGTAAGTCCCCATACCGGATATTACAAAAAGAATAGGAAGTCGCCATTGGTTCAAAAAAATCATGGGCCAACGGAGCCAATTGTAAATCTCATTGTTTTTAATGTGCCATCCCCATGGAACAAAAAACATTCCTACATGGTAAAATATAAGTAGCCCGAATACAATTACCCTAAGCCAATCTAAATCGAAGCGTCTAATCGTTGATTGCATCTGTATGGTTTTTTGCCAAAGATGTGAACGAGCTAAAACAAAACGCAGTTTTTTGATAAGGGAAACGTCCTGAATTGCAATTATGGAGAAATTACACCTTTTTTTGCTTCATAAAAGCGGATGGGGATTGTCCAGTATGTTTTTTAAAGGCAGTATAAAATGCAGATTTGGAATTAAAACCAACAGATTGGCCAATGGCTTCGACAGTTAAATGGCCGAATTCTTTGTCCAACAATCTATTCTGTGCCAGAACAATTCGTTTTTGGTTGATGTAGTCGTTAAAGTTGCCCCCTGTTTCAGAATTGACCAATTTGGAAACCGTGTTGCCATTGGTGCCCAACTTTTCAGCCACCTTTTTAAGATTGATATTTTGATTCGCAAAGTATTGGGACTCCAAAATAAAGGTCTCGATGGTCTTAAATTCGATAGAATTGCTGGCCATGGTCTCATATTTGTCCGCTATCCACGATTTTTCAAAAAAGCGGGACTCGGAAAGAATAAAAAAGGAAGTCAGAAAAATAGTGGCTGTCTGAATGATTCCAATAAAGTGATCCCCTTTGTCATCTTCAAAATTTATGAATATTAATAACACGGTGAGCATAAAGAGAAAGAAGAAAATAACGGTATTTCTGGAGAATATATATTTATCCACTTTTATATTCTTGGGAGTGCCCTGTTCTTTTTTTCTGGTTTTGAGCACCAATAAAAGGGAAAGCACCAAATAATATGCAAAACTTGCCAAAACCAGCCATCTAAAATAATCTTTGATAATGTGATAGGAGTAATTCATGTTGACAGGAACATACACAAATCCCAAATCTCGATGATAAGCACCTAAATACGCATTTAGTTTTACTTGAATGGGGCTTAAATAATAGTTGAATTGTGAAACAGCATAAAGAATCGGCAATACAAAATGGGGCCAGTATTTTTTTAAGGTTATGGGCTTTCGTTTTAATAAAGTAAACAGGAAAAAATAGAGGGTCGGGGTTATAAGGAGTACTAGAAATTCTGTGGAATCGTTCAGATGGATCGTGTATTTCATCAAACCAGTGTAGCAGAGATAAATGTCCAAAAACACCAAGCACTGCACTAAAAGAGACCATCCGAACAAGTTAATGGCGGATTTTCGTTTGGTTCTCAAAAAAATGACAAAGACCAAGAAAAAACCTTGAACAATCCCCAATAACATTATGTGCGACGCAAAATCGTGCCTTATGGGTATTTGATCAAAAATAACCTTTACATCATCCATGTTGTTGGCTTATATTGTATCTTAACAACAAAGTAATAACAAAAAATTCCATTCTTTTCTTAATCGACCCAACAGCAAAATGAAAAAGAGACAATTCTTACGTCATATGGGCCACGCGGCCATGGCTGCTCCTTTGCTGCCGCTTACTTTGGAAAATACCACGAAGAGTAAATTGCCATATCCTGATAAAGATACAGAGGCTTTTTGGGAGAGGATTAGAAAGGATTATGACTTGAAGCCCGATTACATCGACTTGGAAAGTGGTTATTACAATATAATTCCGACCCCTATTTTGGAAAAATTTACAAAGCACGTACAAAATGTAAATTACGAAGGATCGCATTATATGCGCACCGTGCAATGGGAAAATAAAAATAAGGCTGCGGCCCGTGTGGCCAAGTTGGTGAATTGCCCGGAAGAAGAGGTGGTCATTACAAGAAATACTACCGAATCCCTTGATATGATTATTGGTGGTTATCCTTGGAGAAAAGGGGACGAAGCTGTTTTTGCAGTTCAGGATTATGGAGCTATGCAGATTCATTTTCACCAGATGGAGGATCGTTACGGGATT
Organism: Algicola sp.; assembly: GCA_018222835.1. Classification (GTDB taxonomy): domain Bacteria; phylum Bacteroidota; class Bacteroidia; order Flavobacteriales; family Flavobacteriaceae; genus Flagellimonas. The sequence goes on from JAAEZN010000004.1 coordinate 13,805, forward strand.
ATATGTAAAAAAATATCCCTGCCCAATCATCCCGAGTCGGATGAGGAAATAGTATCGCTTTACGAGTCCCAGATTACACCAAGAACTAAATTGTTAATGGTCTGTCATATGGTGAATGTCACTGGACAGATCTTGCCCATAAAAAAGATCTGTGAAATGGCGCATTCGCACGGGGTAGAGGTGATGGTGGACGGAGCCCATTGTGTAGGGCATATTAATGTGGATATTTTAGATTTGGATTGCGATTATTATGGAGCCAGTTTGCACAAGTGGCTCGCTACCCCACTTGGGGCGGGCATGTTGTACGTTAAGCAAAGGCATATACCCAAAATATGGCCCTTGTTGGGAGGACACGAGAAGGACAATACCAAAATACGAAGGCTCAACCATACAGGGACCCATCCAGTACATACCGACCTTACCATAAACGACTCGGCAGATTATCTGGAAATGATCGGCCTTGAGCGTAAAGAAAACCGTATGAGATATCTTCAACGATACTGGAGCGATCAATTGCGCGATGTGGAGAACGTGGTGATCAATACTCCTGTTGAGCCCCACCGAAGTTGTGGAATAGCCAATGTTGGCCTAAAAAATATGAAACCAAATGATATGGCCAAAGTACTGTTGGATGAATTCAATATATGGACGGTGGCCATCGATTTTGAGAATGTTCACGGTTGTAGGATTACGCCCAATGTGTTTACCACTACCGCAGAATTAGATCGGTTCGTAGCGGCGGTCAAAAAAATGGCGAAACGCGTCTAAACTTCTTTATAATCTTGTAGTTTTTCGGGTCCTTCCAATAAAACCCTTACAATTTGAAGCGTTCCATCGGGTCTGGTATCAATATGCCATTTAATGAGGGAAATTGTTCCGTTTTCAATTTCAATACCGGTTATGCTCCTTGGGTGAACACAGCTTCCATCGTTAAAAAAAGGAATTTGGCCTGGTTCGGGAAAACGAGGTCGGTGCGTATGCCCGGCCAGGGTAACGAGTAGATTCTTGCTAAGTATCCATCGTTTAATACGCTTTTCGATTCGGATAAGTTCTTTGTAGTTTTTTGCGGGACTCGTTGGGTCGGCTATGCCTACAACTTGGAGCGGTTTCCACAAGACCCTGACCAAAAATCGCCCAATACGCCAGCAAACATAGTTCCACCAATCCGCTTGGTGGCCGTGGATACAAAAAATCTCCTGTTCCGTATCCTTATGTTTCAAAATCAATGCCTCATGATAGGTTATGCCCTCAAAAAGTTCTTTGTCGGAGCCATCGATCGGCTCAAAATAATGGGAGAGATGTTTATCTACATAATTTGGATCGCGATAGACCATATCGTGATTGCCCCATAGCATGTGCAAGCGTTGCTCCAAATGGAACCTGCGTAGCAGCTGATAGACGTTTTTGTGCGCTTCAAAAATGGAATCAAAACTTAAATTTTCCCATAATTCGTCACCATCGCCCAATTCAATATAATTGAATCCTTCCCGATAATAATGGTTTAGGGCATGGAAGTAAATATTGCGATTGTTAGCAAAATCATCGGCAAAACTATTGTCGCCTCGATGGCAATCGCTGAAAAAGATGAACTTGTCTTCCTCGTTGAACCAAATGGTTTTGGCATTATTGTAGGCTCGGTCTAACCGGGATGAAGAGGACATGAAAATGATTTTTGCTAAATATCCTTAAAAATGACGATTTGTCCATAAAAATATTGATAAAAGGAAGGGCATCGTTACTTTTTGTAACTTTGAAGCACAAGTCTCGACTAATTGCGTATGAAGCAAGATTACAATGCTGAAAGTCCTTTGGTTCAGTTAGTTAGTTTCAATAAGCTGTTGGAGCACTACGACGACCAATTAAATAGCGCCAACGAACATGTTGCCGATCGGGCAAAATATGTGTTGGATGTACAGGCACCGTACCCTGTATTGCGGGACGGTTTTGCCGACTTGTCCTTGTTGGACGAACACAAGGATATAATCAGAGTTATTTTGGAGGATTCCTTTTCTCCTATCTTGACGAAAAACGAGATCAAAACGGCTTCCACTCCTTTTGAGAATTTAGTGTTCAACTCCTCTGAGCGTTTTCGACAAATATTAAAAGATGCCGGGAAGGATTTTGAACTGGAAATAACGAATATACCCAGAGAGTTCGGTTATATTATGAGAAGTACCGTAATTCTCAAATTCTATTATGGGTACAATCTGGACTTTAAACGCCCTTTCTTTTATGATATCCCCGACACCAATGGAGTAATGCGTAGGTACCGTATTTTGTACAATGCGGACTTTATGGAAATTATTCCAACCGATAAGGCCAAGGAGATTACCCAAGAAGATGTTGATGAGCTCTTGGACAACTTTTACAACTTGGATCTATGGAAAGAGAAAATACCGCCCAATAGCTTTATAGCCAAAGGTTTTGTTATTTCCAATATGTTCGATGTAACCGCGGAGCACTCGGTTTCGGAAATTAAATCCACTCTTATAGGAAAAACCCAAAAGGACAAAGAGTCCTTTATGGAGAATTTTGAGGATACCTTTAGGTCGTTTTTTAAGCTGAACGATATTAAAGTGGGCTTTTCAGGATATGATTCAAGTGCGAATCATTTTTTCAAGATCTACGGCAAGGGCATGGAGAGTTACATTCTTAATGGTAACGATACGGAGGAATGCGATTCTTCATTTTGTACCTACTCCCATGGTAAACTGTTTAGGGAAAATAAATATTTTGCCATTTCCAATGTGGAAAAATATTATGAAAAAACAGAGGGCAAGGTCCAACCCTATAAAAATTTGATTGCCCAAGGCATTAAGAGCGCCATTTTGGCTCCGATAGTCGTTAATGATGATGAGTTTGTGGGTGTGCTCGAATTGGTTTCTGGCAAAGTAAACGAGCTCAATAGTGTAAATGCCAATAAGCTGGATGATGTTATGCCATACATTATTGCGGCTGTAATGCGTACCATTGAGGAGGAGGACAATCTGATAGATGCGGTTATCCAGCACGAGTGTACCTCCGTGCATCCGTCTGTCTATTGGAAATTCCAAGAAGAGGCCAAACGTTTTATGGCTACCGAAATGGCGGGTAAGGAACCTGTGTTCAAGGAAATTGTTTTCAAGAACGTGTACCCATTGTATGGTCAAATCGATATCAAAGATTCTTCAAAGGAGCGGAATCTGGCAATTCAAAGGGATTTAATGATCCAGCTTTCTGAAATCAATGATGTTTTGGAAATTGCCTTCAAGAAGAACAAGCTCCCCATTTATGAGGAATTAATGTTTAGGGTGGACAATTATCTGGGCGAGGTAAAAGAAGCCCTGTTCACCCATACGGAACAAGCTGTTTTTGATTTTGTAAAGGAAGAGGTGAACCCCGTATTCAACCATCTTCAAAAAGATGCCGATACCGATATAACCATACTTCTCGATAAATACAACGAGAAGATAGACAAGGCCACCGAGAGCTATTATGATCACCGTAAGAATTATGATGATAGTGTGATGGAAGCGAACATGAAGCTTGCGGCTTTGCTGGACAAAAGGCAGGAAGAGGCTCAGGATATGTTCCCTCATTATTTTGAGCGTTATAAAACAGATGGGGTGGAGCACAATATGTACATAGGAAGCTCCATTGCAAAAGACAAGGAATTTAACGAACTGTTTTTGAGCAACCTTAGGTTATGGCAACTCCAGGTAATGTGCGAAATGGAGAACAGGTATTATGCCTTAAAACCTCATTTGCCGGTAAAATTGGATGTGGCATCCTTACTATTGGTCTATAGTACCTCTCTGGCCATTCGCTTTAGAATGGACGAAAAACGTTTTGATGTGGACGGTACGTACAATGCAAGGTACGAGGTCATTAAAAAACGTATTGACAAATCCTATATAAAAGGAACCAATGAGCGCCTTACACAAAAGGGGAAGCTTTCCATAGTATATTCTCAGCGCAAGGACGAAAAGGAATACCTGCGCTACATAGGCTTTTTAAAGGCCAAGGGCTATTTTACCAACAATATAGAAATCGTTGAGCTCGAAGGAGTTCAGGGTGTATCCGGGTTAAAGGCCATTAGGGTCGAGATCTTATATCAAAAAGATAAAAAGTCTGAAAGAACCTACACCTACGACGATCTTATGGCCGAATTGAGCCTTTGAGCTAAAAAATTAATCTGTCCGGTCCAAAAAACCTGAAAGCAATTCCAAATGCCAGTACGGATACAATAATGCCCAACATGAAAATGTTGTAGGTGACACGCAATATCTTGTACTTTCGGTTCAATACAACCCCTAAATAGTATAGGTCTTTGGTGAGAGAGGAATAAACATAATCCTTATCCTTGATCAACTCTTCCAATGCCCATTGGTATTCTTTTAGCTCCATTTTATGGAAGTTGCCAAAGAACAAAAGGTTTACCCTCTTTTTCTCCACATCCTCTTTGGTAAATTTGCCCGATGTAATGTTGGGTCTTGTGGCCAACACGGAAAGTACCATGGAAATTACACTGAACAGAATCAATATAAAGGTCGGGTAGATCATATAGGAATTGGAGGGATTGTCCAGTTTGGTGAACAAATTGGCCAAAACCAAAGAAATTATGATTGCATTTACGGATAGCAAAATGTTAGCTTTGGTGTCTGCAATATCACTAAGTTTTAGATGATTGCGAAGGGTTACCCGGTATAGGGTTTGAACGCTACGATCTGGACTCTCACTTTTGTATTTTGCCTTTAAAGCCTCTTTTTTTGCAATCTTCTTTTCATCCTTCTTTTCTTTAAGAAGCTGCTTTAGGTTTTTTTGTTTGCCCTCTTCCCAATTCTCCTTGGCGTAATCAGTGTAAAAAACATGGTTTCGGAACATTTTAATGTTTTTGTCCCTCCATTGCTTCGATGTATAATCGCCAACACCCAATTCCTCGAGCTCGTCCTTTAAAAAGTCGGTAGTTTCCCAGTAGCTGCTTTTGGCAAAATGGGAGACATCCGCATCACGGATAATACCTTCCATAAGGTTCGTGGGTTCTTTGGACATCTTCGTGGCCATTATCAGGGAACATACTTGTTCTATGGTTTCGCTGTCAACATTATTCTCTTTAAGAAAATCCGAAGCAATCTTGCAACCCTCTTCCTCATGTTCACTCATTCCGTTTACATGACCCACATCGTGAAACCAAGCTGCAAGCAACAATCTTTCATTTTCAGCTGTGTTCAGGTTATAGTAGTTGAGTAATTCTTTAGTACTTTTAACCACTCGTTCGGTATGTCGCAGGTTGTGGTACAAGAATTTGGAGTCTAGCTTTTTCGTTAATAGATTAGTAACGAAGAGTTTAGTTTTTTCAACAATTTCCGACATATCTTCTAATTGGGATATCCAAATTACAAAATTTTGGAATCAACCTTGTGGGATATGAAGAAACATTACTTTCTAGCCTCTTTAATTGTTGTTTTGTATAGTTGTGCTACATACGAAACCAAATATGACGAACCCTTCTCCGTAGGTGCCGAATGGGACGACAAAGAAGTTGAACATACTTTTTATTTGATCGGAGATGCTGGCAAATCTCCCATGGGCGATCTTAACCCGACCCTGAAAAAATTCAAAACAGTTCTTGATCGGGCCGATAAGAACAGTACCGTTATTTTTTTGGGAGACAATATCTATCCTGCCGGATTTGTGGATAAGGACAAGGATCTTGATGGGTATGAACATGCAAAACACTATTTGGATACACAGTTGGCTACCTTGGAGAATTTTAATGGCAAAACCATATTTATTCCCGGGAACCACGATTGGTACAGTGATGGTCTAAAAGGCCTAAAAAGAGAAGAAGAGTATGTTGAGGACGCTTTGGATGACAATGAAGCTTTTAAACCAGAGAACGGTTGTCCTATTGAAGGCATAGAGATTAATGATAATTTACTGGTAATTGCCATAGATACGGAATGGTACCTTGTCAATTGGGACAAGCACCCGACCATAAATGATGAATGTGAAATAAAGAACAGGAGCAGGTTTTTTGAGGAGCTGGAAAGTTTGATCAAAAAAAACAGGGATAAAACTATACTTATTGCCTTGCATCACCCAATGTTTACCTATGGTTCGCATGGAGGCCAATATTCTTTTAAACAAGGCCTGTACCCTAGCGGTGGAAAAGTACCATTGCCCATTTTAGGGTCAACGATCAACCTTTTAAGGAAAACTTCAGGGGCGACTCAAGAGGATATTTCCAACAGGCGGTACAACGAGTTGAAAAAGAGGATTGTTACCCTTTCGCAATACTCGGACAAGGTGATTTTTGCTTCAGGTCACGAACATACGCTCCAGTACATCAAAGAGTTTGGGAAACCTCAAATTGTAAGCGGTTCCGGAGCAAAAACGGGAGTAGCTCGCTTGTTGAACGGCAGTAAGTTTTCCACCGGAAGAAATGGATATGCTATTTTAAAGATTTTTACCGATGGTTCTTCCAAAGTAGAGTTTTACGGAGCAGATGCCGATAATAAAGAGCTTCTGTTCGAGACCCAAGTCCTCCCCGCGGATAGTCCAGCTAAAAAAGTGGAACTGTCGGATGAATTTCCAGCATATAAAATGGCTTCGGTATATTCGGCGGAGGATATCGATAAAAGTGGATTCCATAAATGGTTATGGGGCGAGCGGTACAGAAAATATTATGCAACTCAAGTAAAAGCCCCAACCGTTCGGCTCGACACACTTTTTGGCGGGTTAACGGTAGTTAGAAAAGGAGGGGGCAACCAATCCAACTCTTTAAGACTTGCCGACAAACAAGGAAGAGAATATGTAATGCGAGGTCTGCGAAAAAGTGCCGAAAGATATTTGCAGGCCATTGCTTTCCAAGATCAATACATAATAGGTCAATTTGAAAATACCTATACGGAAAAACTATTATTGGACCTTTATACGGGAGCCCACCCATATGCCCCGTTTACCATAAGCAAACTTTCCGATGCCCTTGGTATGTTCCACACCAACCCAAAGTTGTATTACGTTCCCAAACAATCTGTGCTGGGCGATTATAACCAAGAATTTGGCAATGAACTATATATGATAGAGGAGCATGTGTCCGATGACCACGATAACCTAAAAAGCTTTGGCTATACCAAAAAGATTGAGAGCACCTACGACCTAATGGATAAACTCCGTGAAGATGAGGAATACAGTATTGACCACAAAGAATATGTAAAAGCACGTTTGTTCGATATCCTTGTGGGAGACTGGGACAGGCACGTAGATCAATGGCGTTGGGCTGAGTTTGAGCAGGAAAACGGGAATAAATTATATAAACCCATTCCAAGAGACCGCGATCAAGTGTATTCCCGCTGGGGCGATGGCCTTATCATGAATTTTGGTTCTAGAGCAGTACCAGCACTTCGGATTTTTGAAGGATTTCACGAAAAGGTAAGAAGCGTAAAAGGCTTCACTTCGTCCCCAAGAACATTTGCTTTGGATATGGCATTATTGTCCCAAGCTGACTTGGATATGTGGATAGAGCAAGCCAAATTTATCCAAGATAATCTGAATTCCGAAACTATTGATGATGCCTTTTTAGCTTTTCCCGAAGAAGTTAGGGACGAAACTTTGACCGAGATTAAAACTACCCTTCTTGCCAGAAAGAAGAATCTTGTTGAAACGGCAAAGAAGTATTTTGCCGTACTCAATAAATATAGTGTGGTAACAGGAACGGATAAAGACGATTATTTCAATATTGTTTCACTTCCAAATGGAAATGTTGAGGTGCGTGGCTATAGAATTAAAGGCGGGGAAATGACAGACCTGTTCTTTAACAAAATGTACAGTCCAAAATACACCAAAGAAATTTGGTTGTATGGTTTGGATGATGATGATGTTTTCAATATTAAAACTGCAGACTCCAAAATAAAAGTACGTATCGCCGGAGGTCAGAATAACGACACCTATAAAATATCCGAAGACTCGAAAAAAGTAATGGTGTATGACTTTAAAGCAAAAAAGAGCACGCTAGATGAGGCGTATGCGGGTAAAATAAAATTGGTAAACGATTACAATACAAATACGTATGACTTTCTTAATATTAAAGGAAATAGCAATCAAGTACTTCCTACAATAGGATTTAACCCGGACGATGGAGTCAAAATTGGACTTACCAATACCTACACCTTTAATGGCTTCAGAAAAAATCCATTCACTCAACAACATACCTTTAATGCCGCTTACTTTTTTGCAACAAAAGGTTTTGATTTGGGGTACAAAGGCGAATTTGCCCATGTATTCAATAAAGTAAATCTGGAATTGAATGCACGGTTTACGAGTCCTAATTTTACACTTAACTTCTTTGGTTTCGGAAACGAAACGGTGAATAATGATGATGGTGAACCTTTGGGATTGGATTACAATAGGGTTCGTATCCGAACATTAAAATTTGCGCCCGCTTTGGTGTGGAGAGGATTTTACGGGTCAAAAGTAAAGTTTGGCGTTTCCTATGAAAGCGTTGAAATTGAGGAGACCGAAGATAGATTTATCAATGAATTCTATATTGAAAACGGAGAAGAAAGCCATTTAAACTTTTTAGGGGCAGATGTCTCGTACCAGTATTCCAATACGGACAACAATGCGTTCCCCACGCTCGGAATGGCCTTTGGTCTGGAAGGCGGGTTCAAAACCAATTTGGACAATTCATCAAGGTCGTTTGGTTATGTTGTACCGTCGTTTTCCATGGACCACAAAGTTACGGCCGATGGTCGTATTGTATTGGCCACTAAGATGAACGCACATTTTACCATTGGGGATGGCTACGAATTTTATCAAGCGGCAAGTATAGGTGGCAATAATGGTCTTAGGGGATTCCGCTTCCAGAGATTTACCGGAAAAAAAGCTTTTGTTCAAAGTACCGATTTGCGATATAGCTTTAGGCGAACCAAAACAGGAGTGCTACCGGTGACTCCAGGTATATACGGTGGGTTCGATTATGGTCGGGTATGGTTCCCGGGAGATGATTCCAAAAAATGGCATAATTCCTACGGAGGTGGGTTTATTTTGAACGGTGCCGATATCCTATCAGCTAACTTTGGGCTCTTTAACAGTATCGATGGTCTGCGTTTTGCCTTTGGTCTTGGATTAGGTTTTTAGTCGATTTTTAATTTGTAGAGTCTCCTGCCACCATGATTATTTTGCTCATCGGCAATAAAAAGGGTGTTGTTGTCCACAAAACAGACCGATTCGGTTTGTGTACTGGTATTTATATCCACAATTTTAATTGATGCCTTGCTAAAGTTTGAAGTGTTAAAATCGGTGAGCAAGAACACGTAACCATAGCTTAAAAGTGCAATTGTTTTATTGTCCGGGGAAATATCCGCACTGGTCACTGAGCAATGGTCTTGGTCGTTGCACAGGAACAGATTGCCCAAAAACTCAGCTTCATACTCACCTTCTTTGTCCGGAACGCGATAAATCAGTGTTTCTCCAGAGTATGGTCTTGTTCTATTTTTTGTAAAGATGTAGAGATGGTCATTTAGGTGAAAAAAGCCTTCGGTATCAAAATATAAACTATCCTTTTTAGGTGGGAACTTTTCTTGTTCTGGGTATTTAAACTCTATTTTCTCTGCATTGGGCTTATTTCTGTCCATTTCACCATTGGGTACTTTGTAAATCACCAGATCTTTACGTTCATTGCCGTTATTTCCAAAATCACCAATGTATAGGTTGCCTTGGTCGTCCAGGGCTAAATCTTCCCAGTCCTTATTTTTGGCATGGTCTATTTTCAATGATTTTTTAATATTACCCTCCTGATCTACCAAATAAACATTGTCCTTGTTGCCGCTATCCTCTACCACCCAGACTTTTCCATCTTTGGAGATTTCCATTCCAGAAACCTCTTTCAGTTCGGATGGAAACTTGCCCATAGGCTCCAACTGACCCAAATAGGTTTTTTGCGCACAGGCCTGTAACGCAATTATAAAAGCAAAGACAAATAATTTATTCATTCGGTTCCTCTATGGGCATAAATACCTCCGTGGTCCACTCTAGCTCATTTCCCCCCATGTTCGGGTTATTATAGAAAATTTCCAAAGGTTGTTTATCAATAGAGATGTTGTTCTTTTCCGCATAGTCCCAAATAGCATACCAAGCACGGTCGGAGGTTATGTAATTTCCGTGATAAATGGCTTTAATGGAATTTTTGCTAAAGATTCGTTTATACTCGATGTCTGGATGGTCAGGAAGTCTTTCCGAACGTATGATAGGATTGCAAAAGTTATAGGATAGACTATTGTTTTCCAAGTCCCAATCAAGTACTTCTACAAAAGGAGGTCCGTTCAACTTGATTTCTTTTTCCAGCAAAATGGCATTCAAAAAATTGTAATTGGCCATCATGCCTTTGGCTTTGTCCTCGGGCGTTGTTTTTAATTGGACACAGGCACAGAAGGAAGAGAAGGTTTCCTCTTCACCTTCAATGGAAACCGTGAAATTTTTAATATGATCGTTCAATAAATCATTAAAATCTAGCAGGAGTTTTCGCGAACCCTTTTCAAAATTGGTATCAGAAAAAGGAACGGCCAACCTATTGTTGAACGAATAATTACGATCCTTTATGTTCACCTGTACGGCACTTAAAGAATCGTGAATCGGTTCGATTTCCCATTCGTACACATGGATAGAGTCGTTTACAAAAATGGTCTGCTCAAAATGGCGAGGACTTTTGTATTGAATGGGCGAAACGGAGTCAAACCCTTTGTTCCATGCCTTAACAGTTTCGAATATGGTCCCCGGAATTGCCTTCGCCTTAAAATTTACTTGATAATCCTGCGGCTTTAAAAATAAATACCATAAAACTGCTCCAACCACAAGGGCCAAGATAATTGAACTGATTTTCCTCATAACTAAGGAGCAAAAATAGGAATTAACCTTTGGTCATATCCAATTTGCTCACCACAAATTTACCAAGGTCCCTACCTTGTTTAATTCCAACATCAATTGCCGCTCTATAATGTATGCCCCCGTACATTCTACTTAAGGCAGCCTCGTTAGCTGCTTGATTAAAAGAAGTAAATGAGCGTACAGGTAGGCCATAGGCTACTTCGGTATCATCATCAAAAGCAAAATCATCACCAAAAATGTCGGTTAAAGCAACAGCCGCTGCACCTGATACCACACTGTGCCCACTGGTATATTCGGGAAACGGGGGAGTTTGCAGAACGGGCTCCCAGCTATCGTCTATATACTCGTTTATTACGGTTTCTGGGCGGATTAAATTACTCCTGTATTTCTCGTCCCAACAACTAATAAAGGCGTCTGCGATCGCAATAGAGGTTTTTGTATAGGCATAAACGGTTTTGGCAAAGTCGGCATTGGTTTTTCTGGAAGCAATTTTGGATATGCCGATCCAATGCGCCCCAGGTGTAATTTTCTTGGTCGCGAACATTAAGTGTCCCCGTGTTACCGATACATAAGGGTTGCAGTCCCAAAATTGTGCTATGGCAATTTCTTCGGATTTATCGCCTTTGCCGATCATACTTTTGCGCACTTCGTACACTTCCATTACCTCTTTGTAAAAATCGGAGTCTTTTTCCATGGAGAATTCTGGAGGGGGCACCGGTTTGAACTGTTGAGCCGAATCTATTGCAAAAGGGCGGATTTTTTCCCAATGGGGCTCAATACCATTCATGTATGCTGGAGGTGTGGGCTGCCAGCGCGATGGGTCTTCGGAGTTTACGGAGAACTTTGGCATAGTGCGCGTTTCCTTATAATTGTCCTTATCCATCCATTTACCAATAAAGTCGGAAACTTGCAGGCCATATTGTTTGGAGGCAGTAAAAACAGGTTCATTTTTTTCTGACCAAATATTGTAAAGGCTATCTCGGAAGCTTTCTATTCTTTCCTCGGAAAAGATAAGTCTCTTGTTTAAATCCATGTGCGCCACCAAAGCTGCTATCTCGTAGTTGATGTTCTCATCGCTTTCAGGTTTTGGAATGCTTTGCAAACCGGTTACCTGTCCCGCCAAGGAATTATATGAATCATTTTTTAGGGCAATTATTTCATAGGCAGCGATATTCGGGTAGGCAAAAATCCTACTGGCAACAGGAGGAGAAAAAATATCATGAATCATGACCTCGATTACCTTGTCCACAGAAGCATGGAACTCTTCGGGAGAAATCTCAATAGGTTCCTGTTTTTTTTGGCATGATGCCAGAACCAATACCAATGCTGTGATTATGCTTATTCTTTTTTTCATGGCCTTATGTTTAATCATTGATTTTATAGACTTGTAGTTTATCGTTATTGAATACCGCTAACAAATATTTTTGATTGTTGATACTAATAGTTTGAAGGTGTCGAATGGATTTTTTGGTGAAATCCAAGCCCAACTGATTGCCCAACGTAATTTCGTTTTCACTTTTTAATAGAGCGCCTGGGAAAGAATCCAACCTACCATGATAAGGTTTTACACCAAAATAATTTCCGCCGAGCAAAACCTCCGATTTTCCGTCACCATCAAAATCATCTACCAAAAACGACATAATGGGAGAAACTTGGAGATTGTTGGTAAAGGGTACAAAAACAAAAGTTCCGTTATCATTTCTCAGATATCCCGACTTTAGGGTGTTGACTTCAAGTTGAGTCGAGGCCTCCAGCGCTTCTTTCCCAAATATTTCTTCCATGGTACGCCCGGCAAACGATTTATAGGAGGTGTATTTCTTTTTAAGGAAAACCATTTGTGATGCCAGCCCATCCAAAGTTTCCAATGGGTAATATTTGCCGTTCTTTTCCATTGCTGTGACCGTTTCGGTCTGTCCGTTCTCGTCAAAATCATTGAAGAACAGTTTTATAGGATGTTCTTTGGATGCTTTGAACTTTGAATTTGTGCCCCAATTTCCGAGCAGATAATCCGTGTCGCCATCTGCGTCGATATCAAAAGCTTCGATAGCTTGCCAAAGTCCGGAAATATTTGGCTGCTCTACCTCGGTGAAAATGCCGTTTTGGTTCTTTAAGAATTTAGGAGACATCCATTCTCCAACAATTATAAGGTCGGTAATGTTGTCGCCGTCAAAATCACTCCATATAGCATCGGTAACCATTCCTTTGGAATAAGCTTCAAAAGAAGAGTTCACTGTAAAGACACCATTCTGGTTTTCGAGCAAATAGGAACTGGCTGGAGCACCAAACTTTGCTGTAATGGTATGTCCTCCTATAAACACATCCAAATCTCCATCATTATCAAAATCAAAAGGTCGTACTACGGATGAATTTTGGAACTTTTCCGGTAAGGCCGTTAGGCTAAAAACAGTGTCTTTTTTTAGGTAATATGTATCCAGTAAGGGACTTGCCTTTCCAAAAAAGTCACCACCCCCTGCACTCAAGATCAAATCATTTTTCCCATCATCGTTAAAGTCTGCAATTGCTGCCGAAATGTTTTCCTGAATGGAATCTTTTTGGAGGCTTTCAATTTTTTGGTCTATAAATATAGAATCTTGCTGAATATAGATTTTTGAGGATTTGTACTTGGAACCACCTAAGAAAATATCGTTTTTTCCATCTCCGTTTAGGTCGCCAATGGCCATTGCCGGACCTCTATCGGAGATTTGGTAGGGAATCAGCTTTTCCCGGTTAAAGTCGGTATAGTTGTCCTCTACATGGGTATAATCCAACCCCAAATTGTTGGCTACGGGCTCAAAAAGCTGTTTTGAAGTCTTGTGCAACGAATTATAATCGAAAGGTTTGGTGTTCTCTGGTTTGATGGTAATGGTTTGGTTGACAGGAACATCTCGTAAAACCTGATAGGTTTTGTTGGGCCAAATAATTTTTAGCGAATCGATTTGCTCTTCATCTTTATACCCAAAATGAATCATATGCTCTGACGATGCTTGGAAACCGCGGGTAGGGAAAAGTTCTTTGAACTGAAGCCCGCTCTTGGTATGGGAATACACTTTGGTCCCGATTCCGAATGCATTGTTTTTGGTGTATTGGAACCTTAGTTTGATGTAATTGCCCTTACCGTTCGTTTTATTGATGTAAAGGGATGCGGGTTGGCCAATATTGTTCGTTACCAAATCCAAGTCGCCATCACCATCTAGGTCCGCCACAGCAGTTGCACCGGAAATTAAAGTGTCTTTGGTGATCCATTTATCCGACATGTCTTGATAGGATAGGTCTTTTCCTCCTTGGAACACATAATTATGAACATTGCCGGTCGGCATTAAAGCTAGGGCCTGCTGGTCCACTAGCTTGGTATTGTTTATTTTGTTCTGAATCTGTTCACTGGAAGCAAACTTGATAAAATCCAGGTCGTTAGGTCTTTTTGGAATACCGTTGGAAACAAATATATCTTGTAGGCCATCTAAGTCGTAATCGCCAAAAAGTGCACTCCAACTCCAGTCCGTAGCTGCAATGCCACTCATTAAGGCCGTTTCCATAAAATTGCCATCAGGTTGGTTTACGAACAACATATTTCTGGTAAACTGGTAATGATATCCGAAACGTTCTATCCGCATTTTTTGGGTTTGGATATTGTCATCTCCTTCGGAGGACTTTAGGGCTACTTCGTCCTCTGGCAACATGTCCAAAGAAAGTAAATCCGGCCTTCCATCGTTATTGATGTCAGCAACATCGTTCCCCATAGAAAATCTTGAGGTGTGACCAAAGTACTTTTTTAAGCTTTCGGTAAAGGTGCCATCGCCGTTGTTTAGGTAATAGTAGTCGTCTTCATGAAAATCGTTCCCCACATAAATATCAGGGTATCCATCTTGGTTAAAGTCCGCTATGGCCAAACCAAGGCCATAACCGTTTACTCCTCCATAAATTCCGGCTTCTTCGCTTACATCGGTAAAAGTTCCATTGTCGTTTCGTAAAAGTTTGTCGCCTGTTTCGTAACGGCGTTCGTACCGAAGATCAAAACGACCAAAAGAGTTTTGGGTGTGCACGGCATGGTTGAGGAGGTAGAGGTCCAGGTCGCCGTCCAAATCATAATCGAAAAAAGCTGCATTGGAACTGTAGGAATCGAAGTCCAGTCCGTATTTGGCCGCACTTTCGGTAAATGTGTTGTCCCCGTTGTTGATGTAGAGTTCGTTAAAGCCATTAAACCCATTTATGCCGACCACGGCACATACATAAATGTCCAGAAGTCCGTCCCCGTTCACATCTGCCATTGTTGTCCCAGTGTTCCAAGAACTGTTGCCCTCTACTCCTGCGGTAGCGGAAATATCCTCGAACTTTAGGTTGCCCTTGTTAAGGTATAGTTTGTTTTTGACCTGATTTCCTGTAAAGAAAATATCGGGCAGTCCATCATTGTTAATGTCCCCGACGGAAACCCCTCCTCCGTTATAAAAATAGAGGTAGTCCAAAATACTCAAATCATCGGTCGGGGTAAGGGTATTGGTAAACCCTACTCCCGTTTCTTGTGGACCGGGATTTTTAAATAGGCTCCCTTCCTTTTTACAAGAAACCAAAACGGCCAATGTAAATAATATGGATAGGGATCTATTCATTTAGAGCGAAAATCTTTGGTTTATTGTTATTAATGGCGACAATCATAAAAATTTTGCCGTTTTTATCCTTGAACTGCTTAAGGTATTTCACTTCTTCCTTTATTTTAAAACCGCTGGCCTCATAATCTTGCCAATCAAAATTTAGATTGCCATCACCCAATAACAGATTTCCTTGGCTGGCATCCAATCGAGAAAATTGAGGCTTAAATTCATAGTTGTTACCTGCCATAATCAAATCTAAATTACCATCATTGTTGACATCGGCACACATAATGTCACAAACGCAGGATAGTTGTACTCTTGGCGGCAAGTTTTTTATGGTGAATTTACCACCTCCTTCGTTTATAGCAATTACCGAAGCAGAGGTTTCTACCTTTTTTACGATGGATTTATCCATAATTTCTTTGGGAAAAAGTTGATGAATGGTGCGATGTGCATAATCCGATGCTTTGAGATTTTGCTTCTTGAGTGAGGGCAATTGATCTGTAAGCTCTCTTTTTTGATGAATCGGATAGTCTCCGCCATTCTCTTGTATCGTCATAATCTGCTCGATCGTGCCGTTGTTGTCATAATCGTTTATGTACAATTTCATGGGAGCATATTCGGTTGGCTTGTAATGCAGGTTAAGGCCCTGATTGCCCAAAATAAGGTCTTGATCTCCATCGCCATCTAGGTCGGCCGTTTCCACGGTATTCCACCACCCGTACAAACTGTCCAAAGAGGTGGTCATTTTGGTCAGTCTTCGGCCTGTGTTTTTATAGATTTTTGGTGTGTCCCATTCAGAGGTGACGATAAGGTCGTTTTTACCATCACCATCGATGTCCTCCCATTTGGAATCGGTCACCATTCCAGCATCTTTAAGGTCGTACGCCAAGCGTTCTGTAACATTGTTAAAGGTACCGTCTCCCATATTTTCGAGAAGCAGGTGGTCGGGAGAAATACCATAAACGCCAACAACGCTTCTTGATCCAATAAAAAGATCGATATCACCGTCGTTGTCATAATCGTAGGCGGAAATCGTGGAAATATTTTTAAATGTAGAGGGCAGTTCATGTTCGGACCTTGAGAAGCTTCCGTTCCCATCATTTAAATATAGTCGTGCTTTATAGGTGCGTTCCATGTTTACCACATTCCCTCCGGAGCCTACCACTAGGTCAAGGTCTCCATCACCATCGGCATCAAAAAATGATGCAGCAACATCCTCAAATTCCTTGTCTTCTTCAAAAGCGGCTATTTTCTTGGAGGAGAGCTTTCCATCTCCTCTATGGATGTACAAAGTACCAGGCTGCCCTTTAGCTCCTCCGATATAAAAATCCTCGTTCCCATCGCCGTTAACATCGGCAACGGCCAATGAAGGCCCTTCTTGTGAAATTTTGTGAGAGATAAGCCCTTCGTAGTCAAAATCGTTGTAATTATCTTCTTTGTGGGCTGAGACCACATCGGTATTTAATTCCTTCAGGAAGGATTTTATGGATTCTTTTTTGGGTAGGCTATAGATTTCTTTTGCATTGGCATGATCAATGGTGAAAACTTGATTTGCTTTTGTGTTTTCAAATTTTTGGGTCTGGTTGTCCGGCCAAATAACCCGAATGGAATCCAAGGCTTTGGTTTTGCCTAGGCCAAATGTCATATCGTACTGTACAGAGGACTGAAAACCTCTGGATGGTATCAATTCCTGATTTATAATATTTCCGTCAAAGTAGATTTTGGCCAAAGCGCCAATTCCAAATGGATTCGTTTTTGGCCCCTTAAACTTTAGTTGGATATAGTTATGATCCAATTGGGAGTCGGTGTTGTTTTTATAGATAAAGGCCGGAGTGTTTACATTATTGATTACCAAATCCAAATCCCCATCGTTGTCCAAATCTGCATAGGCGGCCCCATTGGAGCGGGAGGGAAGGTCAAAACCCCAATCTTTGCTTGCATTTTTAAAGGTGATGTCGCCATTGTTTCGGTATGCGTAATTGGGCTGTGGTTTTACAGGCATTCTGCTGATAATGGAATCTATGGATTCTTTTTTGCCAGTAAGTGCCATTTTTTGAACGATCTCGTTGGCAAAAAAGTCAACAAAGTCCAAATCCGTAAGATCGTGGTTAATGCCATTGGTTATAAATATGTCTTTTAGGCCATCGTTGTCCATATCGAACATCAACCCTGCCCAGCTCCAGTCGGTTGCGTCGATCCCACTGTAGTAGGCAATTTCTGAGAAAGTGCCATTTCCGTTGTTGAGCTGTAAGGTGTTTTGAATGTATTGTTGCCCAAAATCCTTACTTTTTTTAAGGTCAAAAATATTGTAGCCTTCAAATTCCATTACGGACTTTACACGAGATTCTTCTTCCGGTAGCATGTCCGTTATAAAAATATCGTTAAGGCCATCGTTATTGATGTCGGCCACATCAATACCCATGGCGGAAAGACTTAGATGTGACGTCCAGTCTTTGATTTCTTCTGAAAATGTACCGTCTTTTTGATTGATGTAGAGGTAATCTCTTTCATAGAAATCGTTGGATACATAAATATCCGGATATAGGTCACCGTTAAAATCTGTGACCATTACACCAAGTCCAAAACCGATCAAGCTGCCATAAATGCCAGCTTCTTCACTAACATCTACAAATTTGCCATTATCGTTTCTTAGCAACATATCCCCAACCCCTTTAAAGATGTCCGGAACACCTTCCCAATCTTGGGCCCTGACCTCACGCTGCTCGGCATAACCTAAACTGCTTACGGGGATATTGCTATTGTTCAAAATATATACATCTAAGTCGCCATCCTTGTCGTAGTCAAAAAAAGAAGCATGTGTGGTAAATCCGGTTTTAGCGAGATTGTATTCTTCCGCTTTTTCGGTAAATGTTAAATCCCCATTATTAATGTATAGATCGTTATCATGGTTGTTGCCTTCCATGTTCCCTGCATTACAGACATAAATATCCAACAACCCATCATTGTTTACATCGACCATAACCACGCCGGTGGACCACGGTTTATTGCCCAAAACTCCAGCTTTTTCCGAGATATCCTCAAACTGCATGTTGCCCTTGTTTAGATATAACCTATTGGGCTCCATATTACCGGTAAGATAAATGTCCTGCAGGCCGTCGTTGTTGATATCGCCAATAGCCACACCACCACCATTATAAAAATTCCGGTACTTGAAAATATTAAAGTTTTTCTGGTTCTCTACTTTGTTGATAAACGTGATGCCCGTTTCCTCGGGTTCCAAAAGAGTAAATAGGGTTTGTGTGTTATTTTCCTCTTTGGGCTCGATGCCTTCTTTGTTGTTACAGGAAACCAGGCCTATTAAAAGGAGAATTGTGGTTGTATATTTTAATTTCATTTATTGTTTTTTTTGACCAAAAAAATGGGAGCGTCATTGTTCATCGTAATGATGAATTCCGTGTTTCCGTTTCTATTGATTTTTTCAATTTTTCTGGCAGCACCGGAGATTCCCAGACTTTGCTTCCAACTAATATTTCCAAGCTCATTGTTCTGCAATAAAAATCCGTGTGAAGCATCCAATCTACCAAGTTGGGTACTTATCTCAAAATTATTGCCGACCATTAATATTTCATTAATCTTTTCTTTACTGTTTTTTACCAAGAGGATATCATTAACTGTGGAGGATTGCACTAATTGAGGTAATTGTTTTAAAGTAAAATTGTTATTGCCGTCATTTTCAAAATAAGATGTGCCGAGCATGTACACTTTTCTTTTAGTTGCTTGTTCCAGCTTTTCCTCACTAAACAATTCTTCTAGAGATGCCTTGGCAAAGTCTTTGTAAAAGAGAAATTTCTTGTTTAAAAAAGGCATTTGTTTGGAGAGTTCGTCTTTAGAGGCAAAAGCGGTTTCTCGATTACCATGGAAATGCGTTACAACGGTTTCAATGGATCCGTTGTCATCGAAATCGTTAATGTAAAGCGTGATAGGTTTATCGATAGATGCTGAGAATTTGGTGTTAAACCCCCAATTGCCGGCAAGGAGGTCTAGGTCACCATCATTATCCATGTCGGCAAGTTCTATGCAGTTCCACCAACCATGAGTCTTGGCGAGCCCATTATCTGTTTGAGGTAAAAGTTGTTTGCCGTTGTTTAGGTAGATGCTTATGGGAACCCAGTGGCCAACTGCAACAAGGTCGAGGAACCCATTGTTGTCAATATCTTTCCAGACGAAGTCCTTCGTATTGCCCAAAGATTGCAGACCTGGTGCGAATGCCGCGGTAATATCCTTAAAATTACCTTTGCCATCATTTTCCAAAAGAAATTGATTGCTACTTTCTCCAAATTTTGTTGGCACTGCATTTGAAGAGATAAAAAGGTCTAGGTCACCATCGTTATCCACGTCAATGGCGTCCACTTTGGATGCATTTACTTCAATTTGATCAAATACTTTTTCATCTTTGGTAAAGGCACCGTTGGTATTCCGGTATAGTCTAGGTTGAAGAGGTTTGCCAGTGGTAAATTCGTTCCCGCCGCTTACAACGATCAGGTCTATGTCGCCATCATTATCAATGTCAGCAAAAACTTGGTCAATATCTTCGTTTATTGCATCGATTTTGAACAACTCGGATTGATGTTCGTTCAAGTTCCCATATTTATCTTGTAGATAAAGTTTTGATGCCTGCTTTTTCCCCCCACAAATAAAAATATCATCCAAACCATCGTTGTTGATGTCGGACACGGCTACAGATGGACCTTCGTTGGAGTAGGCAAATGGTATAAGTGGGTTTCGGTCAAAATCCAAGCTAGGATATTCCTTGTGCTTAAAATCTAGTGGTGAAGAAGATACTAAGTAGTCCGATGTGCTATTGGCTATAACTTCTTTAAAATAGTTGCCAGATGCATTGGTGTAGGAAACTTGTAAGACTTGATTGGCCTCTACCTTGTGCAATGTTTGGAACTTACCTTGAGGCCATATAATTTGAATGGAATCGATAATTGAATCCTTTCCAATGCCGAAGTTTAGGCTATTATCTTTTGCGGACATAAATCCACGGGTCGCAATATTTTCTTGAACGGATTTGCCATTCTTGTTGTACACAATCACCTTTGCACCAACACCAAATGTGTTTTTTGGACTTCCCTGAAACTTGACTTTCAAGAAGCTTCCTTGTTTTAGGGTGTTTTCCATTACAAAGGCTTCTTGGTTAACGTTGTTTACCACCAGGTCCAAATCACCGTCATTATCCAGGTCGGCATATACACATCCGTTACTGTAAGATGGTATTGGCGGCCCCCAATTCTTGGTTACATTAATAAAATCTGCGCCTCCATTGTTTTTAAAAAAGTAGTTTTGCACCTTTTTTTTGGGTAGGCGGTCAATAAGTTCCATGTCCTTGTCCGATAACCCTCTCTCTATGTTTTGTTGAATTTCTTCATTAGAGATATAGTTGATGTAATCCATGTCGTTGGTTACACCTTGAATACCGTTCGAAATAAAAAGGTCTTTATAACCGTCGTTATCATAATCTGCAAATAGGGCGCCCCAGGACCATTCTGTTGCATCTATGCCACTTAAATTGGCAATTTCCCCGAAATTTTCACCATCCAAATTTAAATGGAGGGTGTTCTGCATATACTGCGGAGCAAAACCGTTTTTTAGAAATTGCTGATAGACAGGATAGGGGTGCTCCAACCCGGATGTTTTGTAGGTTTCCAAATCTTCGGGCAGCATATCCAAGGACAAAATATCAGTTAGCCCGTCGTTGTTGATATCGGAAATGTCATTGCCCATGGAAAAGTGAGTGGTGTGCCCTAGTTTTTTATCATCCGATGAAATAGTTTCTTTAAATGTACCGTCTTTTTGATTTATGTATAGGTAGTCGTTTTCGAAAAAGTCATTCCCAATATATATATCGGGATAACCATCGTTGTTTATATCGCTTATGGCGAGTCCAAGACCGTATCCGATAGTGCCTTGAAAAATTCCTGCTTCTTTGGATACATTGGTGAATTGACCATCATCATTTCTGAACAGGATATCCCCTGACATAGAATCCACTACTTTACGTTTGGCACCTTTTCCATAGGAGCGGTTGGGATTAACGGAGTGATTCATTAGGTACATGTCCAAGTCTCCGTCCAGATCGTAATCAAAGAATGCTGCCTGTGTTGAATATCCAATAAAATCCAAACCATATTCTTGGGATCTTTCTTTAAATGTTGGAATCCCATCTTCATTATTTCCCTGATTGATGTAAAGTAGATTTTGACCTCGAATAGTTCCGTGATCGCCTACTTTGCAGATATATAGATCTAACAGGCCATCATTGTTTACATCAGCGTGGGTTACCCCTGTGGTCCACCCGGAATCATTGCCAAGGTTGGATGCCAAAGTTGCATCTTTAAAGGTAAGGTTCCCTTGGTTTAGGTAAAATTTATCCTGTCCTTGATTTGATGTAAAGTATAGGTCGATTAGGCCATCACCATTAAAATCGCCTGCGGCTACTCCTGCGCCATTATAAAAATAGAGATAGTTTAAGATGTTGAGTTCTGGAGATTGAGAGAGACTGTTGGTAAAATTTATTCCTGTATGGCTGGACTCCTTTAGAACAAACATGGTGTTCTCTTGGTTTTTACCACAACTTGATACGGTAAGTGCGATGCCAATAATAATCCAGAATAATCCTCTCATTTCTTTCTTCGGTAGCAAGGGGGTAAATTAAATAATTCGTTGGCAAGTAGGGGCATGTAATAGATTAATCTTTTTCTAAAGAAGAATTAATAATTGATTAATACGATTCAAGTTAAAAAGAAAAGACCACCGATCGGTGGTCTTTCCATCTATAAAACAGCTTAAACTTTGGATTGTTAGTAGCCTGGATTCTGAACCAAATTTGGGTTAAGAATAAGTTGGGCAGCTGGTATTGGGAATAATTGACGGTCTGGATTGCCTATAGCATCTCCTTCTTTAAACTCCCAATCTTTAGTGTACTGTCCAAAACGGATCAAATCGTTTCTTCTCCAACCTTCAGTGTACAGTTCTCTTGCTCTTTCGTCCAAGACGTCTTGCTCGGTTACTGAGCCCAGTGGTGCAGCACTTCTGAGTGTTCTTAAGTTATTGATCATTGATGTTGGGTCACCACCACTTCTTAACATAGCTTCTGCTTTCATCAAATAAGCATCTGAGTATCTAAAGAAAATAATATGGTTGGCGAAAGCACCATCCCTTGGGTTGTACTTAATCACACGGATACCGGTTACCTCATTGTTGTCCACGAGACTCGGTTGACCGTTGGCAGCACTAAAGAATTCTCTTGTAAACTCTAGAGGATTACCGCCCCTGTCTTCCAATGCAGCTCCGTTCGGGGCATATTGTTGACCAATCAAGAATCCGTAACCAACATTGGAACCATCTACGATTCCATCGTCGTTGTCGTCCGTACCGAAGCTTCCATCATAGGCTACTCCGCCTTCTGTTGGAACAAAACCTCTACGCTCTTCTTGACCGTCTAGCAAGGTGCCGTTGTTGTTACCTGTATTGCTGTTGGCATCTCCTTCGAATAAGTCATAAAATTCGGCCAAAGTACTGAAGCCGTTCCAGCCACCACCACCTAATTCGGTAGAGTTGTAGTGAAGTGTATGGAATATTCTGGCACCTGCTGATGCCTGTGCATACCATATCGTTTCGGTATCGCTTCCTGGAACGAAAATATCAAAGTAATCATCGGCAAGTTCGTATCCATCATTTTCAATTGCATCAACTAAGGAAATTACCTCGTTCATGTCCGCGGATTCCGCTGTTCCAGACCCGTTGTATATATGTTTGTTCAAGAGTACTTTGGCTTTTAAGAATCTTGCGGCAGCCTTTGTGGCCCTTGCGTTGTCGTCTCCCGCGGCCGAAGTGGGTAGATTGGCAATTGCAGTATCCAGATCACTTAGGATAAAGGCAACCGCATCTCCACCTGTCAATACATCGGGATTTGCCAACGGATCGGCAGCTTCCGTGTCTCTATACGGTACTTGTCCAAAGTTATCCAAGATAACGAACATAGATAAGCCTCTAATAAATGCAGCATGCCCATTGGCTTCTGTAGAGGAAGCGGATCTAGAATCCAATACTTCGCTAGCCTGTAATTGTAGGCCGTTCCATTCGTTCCAAACACCTAGGATATATTGGTGCTCCGGAGTCCATGAATGTTGGTGCAATTGTCTCCATATTCCATTATCTCCCCAGTCAGAGCCTCTAGTGGGCACTAAAAGGGCGTCTGTGGTTACTTCGTTCAATGCGTATAAGTTTGCCTGTGTGCCAAAATAACCATACAAATCATTATACATTGCGGTAACTTGACTGGCAGAAGCCTCGGCAGTTGCTATTCCGGTAAAACCCTCATCCAGTAGAGAATCGGTGGGTTCTACTTCGAGGTCGGTACAGGCAGTTAGCATAACACTTACTAGCAAGGGAAATGCCAAATATCTGTTTGTTTGTTTTAAAATATTTTTCATTGCTCTTTTTTTTAAAATTTAGCGTTGATCCCCAAGGTTACGGTTCTTGGTCTTGGGAAAGCAGTGTAATCTATACTTGCACTGGGTATGCCAGTACCAAAGTCTCCTGTAGAAGATGATACTTCTGGATCTAATCCGCTATAGTCGGTAATCAAGAATAAGTTTTGCCCGGTAAGCGACAACCTTAAATTCTTAAGAGCGCCCTCACCACTTAGTGGAACGTTGTAACCTATGCTTGCGTTCTGTAATCTAACAAAATCACCTTTTTCCAAATATAGCGTGGAAACCTCTTGGCTAACATTGGTATCCAAAGCTCTTTGGGTAGCATTTCTTGTAGTTTCGAAAGTTGGTCGGTTCAAGAATGCGTTGGCTGTATTGTTGTAAACAGAGAACCCGAATTGACCTGCAAAATAAGCTGAAGCATCCCAGTTTTTAACTCTTAGGTTAAGGGATAGACCGGCATTTACATCAGGAAGACCATCTTCTCCCACAAAATCCTTTTGATCAGGGTTGAAGTTTGGATTTCCACTACTATCTTCGGAATATTCAGCCATATAGTAAGAGAATAAAGATCTACCTTCTCCCAAACGTTGAGCAAAGGCATCAGTTAGTCCAGGTCCGTTGAGGGAACCAAAGTTTGCAACAACTCCATTTAACCCTTCTACCGTATTCTTGTTGTAAGCAATGTTGAAGGAAGATGAGAATGTTACATCTTGAGTTTGGACGAAATCATAGTTCAAAGCAACTTCAATACCTTGATTGATTACTGTTCCATCTTCTAGGTTTTTAAAAACGAATGGATCGGCAGCTGGAGCAGCGGCACCTTGTCTAAACAATAAATCTTTTGTTTCTTTTCGGTATAAATCAACAGACCCACTGAATCTATCCATATTTATTCCAAAGTCCACACCTATGTTCAAATCCAAAGTGGATTCCCACTTTAAGTCTGGATTTTGTACAGCTACGGTCTGAGCACCTGGTCTAAGAATGTCGCCGCTGTCGGTAATGCCTGGCTGACCAAAACGGACCCTTCTTAAATAGTTGGCATATCCAAGACCTTCTTGGTTACCGGTGATACCTGCGCCCAATCTCAATTTTAAAGTAGAGAAGGCGTCTCCAATAAAGTCTTCTTCGTTCAATTTCCAAGCAACGGCACCAGATGGGAAGTAACCGTATTTGTTGTTTTCACCGAATCGTGAAGAACCATCTGCTCTTACTGTGGCGGTAAACAGGAACTTGTCCATAAGGCTGTAGTTCGCTCTTGCAAAGAAAGATTGTAGTTCATCGGTATTGTCAAAAGTATCTACCCAAACAGAAGTGTATGAACCAGAAGTGAAGTCCAATGTTGCGGTATCTTCAAAAGGATTGATACTATTTATAAAGGAACCATTAGGGGCATAACCTGCTTGCTGATAAGGCCCTTCGATACTGTTTCGGATGTTGTTTACATCTTCGATCAACAGTTCGCCCATTGCATCCAATTGAGCAGTTGGCGATTGCCAACCTTGGGAGTTGAATCCTCTTCTACGAAAATCTTGGAAAGAGTATCCTACGATTACGTCCAATGAAGAATTATCGAAATCCTTTTTATAGTTAAGGGTTGCTTCTAAAAGTTTACTTGTAGCATTTAAGTTGTTATATGCAGTTTGCCCATTTCCAGTAACCCGGTTAAAGTTATTCGCCTTTCCAGAAATAGAGGTAATGGCATCTGCATCTGAATCATCGTAACCTACGCTCACTTTACCAGTTAATTCAGGAGTAATATCGTACTCAGCTGAAAAATTAACCAATGCTCTGTCGGTATGCGTTACTGACTGGAAATTGGCAAGGTAATTTGCAGGATTCAATTGGTTTCCTTCCAAAAAGAAACTTGGATTTGCCGGCCAAGTTGGGTTGGCGGAATAGGCAGCACCAATCAAGTTGCCACTTGCACCAGAACCGCCACTAACTGGTGGTGCATCATCGTTTACACGCGAGATGGATGCTTGTAGTGTAAGTCTCAATTTATCATCAAGAAAACGATGGCTTGCATTAATTCTTCCAGTAATACGTTCTTGAGCTGATTTTTCGATTACACCAAACTGTTTTCCATAAGAGAATGTACCTCTTATATTACCACTCCCATAATTTTTGGAATATGAAAGGTTTTGGTTCTGGGAAGCAACCGTTCTTGTGATGTAATCTTGCCAATTGGTGTTATATCCAAAATCATTTGCATCTGCAATAGCTTGGCTTCTAAGCGAAGCAGTTGTAGATAGGAACTCATTACTGTCAAAAAGATCATAGTCGTTCGCTGGAGTTGAGATACTTAAGTTTGAATTAAATTCCCAAACACCACCTTGACCGGATTTACCGCTTTTTGTTGTAATAATTACAACCCCGTTGGCACCTCGGGAACCATAAATGGCAGTTGCAGAGGCGTCTTTCAAGATAGACATACTTTCTATGTCGTTAGGGTTGATAAAGTTTAGCGGGTTTCTTGTGGCATTACTACCATTGATTACATCACCACCAGATGGTGTTGTAGATTCACCTGATAATGGCACACCGTCCACAACAAAAAGTGGATTGTTGTTGGAGCGGATAGAGTTGGAACCCCTAATTCTAAGGTTCATTCCAGCACCTGGCTCACCACTCGCTTGAGTAATCTGTACACCTGCTGTTTTACCTTGTATCAATTGTTCGGGTGATGCAATAACACCACCATTAAAATCCTCGGAGGTTACTGCAGCTACAGAACCGGTCGCATCTTTAATAGTAGTTTGTCCATAACCAATAATCACTACCTCGTCCAAAGCTTGTGCATCCTCTTCCAAGGTTATATTAACGGTAGATTGTCCATTAACCGCTACTTCTGCGGTTTTGTAACCAATATAGCTGAAAACCAAAGTTGCGGTATCCTCTACATTGTTTAGGGTGAAATTGCCGTCAAAATCGGTCTGCGTACCATTGGTAGTACCTTTTACCAATACGCTCGCCCCTGGCAACGGCCCGTTCGCATCCGAAACGGTACCTGATACTGTCTGAGCCTTTACCATCCCAACGCATAAAAATGCACCAAGCAGTAAAAAGCTTTTTAGTAGCGTAATCCTCATAAATAATTAATTTAAGTTTAGTTAATTCAATTCAATTGTTAAACATATATAAAAAAAAGGTTAATGTAAATTTAACTATATTGTAAACTAGAGCGAAAACGGTTTCGTGTTGATAACTTTAGGAAATGTTGAATAGGCAGAAATAAATAAACCGATTTGCTTAAATCCCAATATCAAGGGTCATATTTAAGAATACAGTAAAATCTACACTAATATAATAAATAAAATGCTTTAACCAATTCATGGTAAAGAGCCTAAAGGGATTGCACAGCCTGTTGGGTGCAAAAAAAAATGTTTCTAATGCGGTCTGGCGTCTTAATTAAGTAATTTTAGGGCTCCAGAAATTGCCACCTAAATTAAATATAGTTGAAGTCAAAGATTACCTTAAAAGATATAGCCAGGGAACTTGAGGTTTCCATATCAACCGTTTCAAAAGCACTTAAGAACAGCGAAGAGATCAGTAGGGATACCAAAGAGAAAGTACAGGCCTTTGCCAAGCTCTATAATTATAAGCCCAACAATATTGCCATAAGTTTAAAGAATAAGCGCACCAAGAATATTGGTGTGGTAATTCCGGATATTGTACATCATTTTTTTACAACCGTGATCAGGGGGATTGAAAAGTATGCCAATGCAAGGGGGTACAATGTCATTGTTTGTCTTTCTGAAGAATCTTTCGATAAGGAAGTTATCAACATGGAGATGTTGGCCAATGGAAGTATAGATGGATTTATTATGTCCCTATCTTCCGAAACGCAGGCAAAAGGCGATTACAATCATTTAAAGGAAGTCACCGATCAGGGAATACCTGTGGTTCTTTTTGATAGGATAACCAATGAAGTCGAGTGCGACAAGGTTATAATAGATGATGAGCTTGGGGCCTATCGCGCAACCCAAAAGTTTATAGATCAAGGAAAAAGCAAAATAGCCCTGATTACTACCGATGATTATCTTAGTGTGAGCAAGGCAAGGACCAAAGGTTATCGAAAAGCATTGCAAGAAAGTAACCTTGGCGTTGACGAATCACTGATCCTAAAACTGCCATCCATGGAAATGGACGAGGGGGCCATTAAAACATTTTTAAACGAAAAGAATCCTGATGCAGTTTTGTGCGTGAACGAAATCTTCGCGGTCTATAGTATGCGGTTGGTCCAAGAAAAAGGGCTAAAAATACCAGAGGACATCTCTTTTATTGGATTTACCGATGGCGTTTTGTCAAAATATGCCAATCCGAGCCTTTCCGTGGTAGCGCAGCATGGCGAAAAAATGGGAGAGGTTTCGGCGGAAATGCTTATCGATAAAGTAGAAAGCGAGGCCGAGGAAGAAAGTTATCAAACCAAAGTATTGGAGCCCACCCTGGTCATTAGAGATTCCATTGCACATTAATGTAACCAAGTAACTTTCTTATCTTCTTTATGAGAACAATTACAGGTCTAATTATAGCCTTGGTCATTGTAGCATTTAATTCCTGCATAGAAAAAACCGAACAAAAGCCTGCCCCGCAACCTATGAAAAAGAAAGAAGTAGTCTATCAGGTATTCACCCGTCTTTTTGGAAACACTAATACGACCAACAAGCCTTGGGGAACCATAGAAGAGAACGGAGTGGGCAAGTTTGCCGACATCTCCGAAAAAGCTTTGACCGAAATAAAAAAGTTGGGAGTTACACATATATGGTACACAGGAGTGCCCCATCATGCGGTGATCAATGATTACACGGACTATGGTATATCCAACGATGATCCTGATGTAGTTAAAGGTAGGGCCGGTTCGCCATACGCAGTTAAGGATTATTACAACGTTGACCCGGATTTGGCCATTGACCCATCAAAAAGATTAGAGGAGTTCAAAGAGTTGATCGAGCGAACCCACAAAATAGGTATGAAGGTCGTAATTGATATTGTCCCCAATCACGTGGCAAGGAATTATGAAGGAAAGACCAATCCAGATGGAGTGGAGGATTTTGGGAGTTCCGACGATACTTCAAAAGAGTATGATGTAAACAACAATTTTTACTACATACCAGGTGAATCTTTTAAAGTACCGGAATGGCAGGAAGGCTACAAACCACTTGGTGGCGAAGAAAACAGTTTGATAGATTCCAAATTTGAAGAAAATCCGGCCAAATGGACAGGTAACGGCTCAAGATTGGCGCAGCCACATTACAATGATTGGTACGAAACGGTAAAGATTAACTATGGGGTGCGTCCAGATGGCACTAAGGACTTTGAAGAATTGCCAGAAACATATAGAGAAAAGGATTATAAAGAACATTACGAGTTTTGGAAAAACAAAACATTACCGGATTCTTGGATCAAGTTTAAAGATATTACCCAGTATTGGTTGGACTTGGGGATTGACGGGTTCAGGTTTGATATGGCCGAAATGGTTCCTGTAGAATTTTGGAGCTATCTCAACTCCAACATCAAAATAAAAAACCCAGACGCCTTTCTGTTGGCTGAAGTTTACAATCCCAGCCTGTACCGCGATTATATCCAGCAAGGCAAAATGGACTATTTGTACGATAAGGTCGAACTATACGATAGCATAAAACATATAATGAAGGGTTACGGGTGGACAGATCATATCCCCGTTGTTCAAAAGGGCATGGCAGATATAGAACACCATATGCTCCACTTTTTGGAAAACCATGATGAACAACGTATTGCCAGTCCGGATTTTGCGGGCAATGCCCAATTGGGAAAACCTGCCATGGTGGTATCGGCAACGATCAGTACTTCTCCCACTATGATTTATTTTGGGCAAGAAGTTGGCGAGCCCGGGCTAGAAGATGCTGGGTTTGGTGACCCTACGAGGACTTCAATTTTTGATTATATAGGTGTGTCGCATCATCAAAGATGGGTCAATAACAAAAAGTTTGATGGAGGTAAACTATCCGATGAAGAGAAAAATCTTAGGGATTTCTACAAACGCCTTTTAAACTTCACCATATCAAGCGAAGCGTTGATGGGGGACTATCAAGAAATTCATTTTTACAACAAAGAGCATACCGAGGGGTACGACCATAGAGTATTGTCTTTTGTGAGATGGACAGCGAACGAAAAATTAATTGTGCTCTCCAATTTTGATGCACAAAAAAATTACTCGTTCAACGTTAAAGTGCCAGAAGATGTTATTGCAAAATGGGAATTGAAGGATGGGGAATATCCATTGTCTGATGCTTTGTACGGTATGGTTGGTCCAGATCTGACCGTAGCCAATGGGAGAGGGTTGATCCAAGTGGATTTGGCACCCCTACAATCATACATTTTTAAACTGGACAAATAGTGCCTACCAAACAACCGTCACTTTTATTTTTAGGTAAAGTTGGTTTTCTTCAAATAGGAAGAGATATGTTTTTTAATTACAAATTGTATTTTTAACCCTATAACCAAACCACAATGAAAAAAAACTTACTTATTGCTCTAGGCGCTATTTTGCTTTTAACAAGTTGTGAAATGACAAAATCAAAACCATTGGTAATTGGGCATCGTGGGGCCATGGGCCACGAGACCGAGAATACTTTGGCATCGGTACAAAAGGCTTTGGACCTTGGTGTTGATATGATTGAAATCGATGTCTTTAAAATTCAAAGTGGCGAGATTGTGGTTTTCCACGATCAACGGGTGGATAGGCTGGCCAATGCTGGTGGAAATATTGAAGAGTACAATTTTTTTCAATTGCGACAGCTTATTTTGGATGGCGGACACAAGATTCCCATGTTACAAGATGTGCTAAAGCTTATAGATAATAAAGTAACGCTCAATATAGAGCTCAAAGGTGGAGGAACTACGGATAAGGTAAATCAAATAATGGACTTTTATGTAGAAAAGAGGGGGTGGAGCATGGATAACTTTGTTATTTCCAGTTTTAAATGGGACGAACTCAGGGCGATGAGGGATATCAACAAAGATGTTAAAATCGCTGTATTGACCTCCGAAGACCCACTGGAAGGCTTGAAAGTGGCAAAAGAACTGAATGCCGTTGCCATTAATCCAAATTACAAAACACTTACCCAAGAAAACACTGCAAAAATTCAATCGGAAGGATTAAAAGTGTACACATGGACGGTTAACGAACCCGAAGACATTCAAAGAATGGTGGAGTTTGGGGTCGATGGTATTATTACCAATTATCCAGAACGCGTGAATTAATGTTCGACCTTATTATTGTTGGCGGTGGTGCAGCGGGATTTTATGCAGCGATCCAAGTAGCGGAACTTGCGCCAGATTTAGATATTGCAATTTTTGAAAGAGGCAAAACGGTTCTTTCTAAAGTAAAAGTTTCCGGGGGCGGACGCTGCAATGTGACCCATGGTGAATTTGTGCCGAAAGATTTGACGGCGAACTACCCTCGGGGCGAAAAAGAGCTATTAGGACCATTCCATAAATATGCCCCAATGGACGTAATGGCTTTTTTTGAAGAAAGAGGTGTACCTCTAAAAATTGAAAACGATGGTCGAGTCTTTCCCAAAAGTGATTCCTCCCAAACTATTATTGATTGTTTTGTCGGTGAGGCGAACCGATCGGGAGTGAAAATTTTAAAAAATAGTTCCGTAAAAGACATAAACAAGATTTCCGAAGGTTGGCAGATAACCACAATGAACAAGCATCATCAATGCAAAAAATTATTGCTGGCCACTGGAAGCAACCCAAAAATTTGGAAGCTTCTGGATAATATCGGGCATCACATTGTGCCGCCCGTTCCTTCTCTTTTTACATTCAATATAAAAGACAAAAGAATTAAGGATATCCAGGGATTGAGTACATATGCTTCGGTCGAGGTTTTGCCAAAAAAAATATTTCATACGGACAAAAAATCACTTAATCTTAAAAGTAAGGTTGTTGAAAATACTTTTCTTTATGCAGAAGGTCCTGTTTTGATAACTCATTGGGGATTAAGTGGGCCGGCAATTCTAAAATTATCTGCTTGGGGAGCCAACATTCTTCACGATTACGATTACTCTTTTAGAATAAAAGTCAATTGGTTGCCAGAGTATAGTACCAAATCCATGGAGGCCTACCTCAAAGAATTAAAAGGGATCGAGGCAAAAAAAACTGTGATGCGCACCAATGTAACCGAACTGCCCAAACGTTTATGGAAAAGGCTGGTCGAAGCGGCTACTATTACACCGGAAGAGCGCTGGGGGGACATCACAAGAGGACAATTAGAATTGTTGGCCGGGCAATTGACGGCCTCATCTTTTAAGGTGGAGGGCAAAAGTACCTTTAAAGAGGAGTTTGTTACCGCTGGCGGGGTGGATTTAAAGGAAATCAACTTTAAGACATTTGAAAGTAAATTGCACCCCAATCTTTATTTTGCAGGCGAGATCATCAATGTGGATGCCATTACTGGAGGGTTCAATTTCCAAAATGCATGGACCGGGGCCTATATAGCTGCACAAGCCATAGTTTCTTAAGATATTATTGTAAAAGAATAGCGCTCCAGGCGGCTAGGGCCGCTCCTAAAATAGGTCCTACTACGGGAATCCAACTGTAACCCCAGTTATTGTTGCTCTTATTTTGTAAGGGCAAAAGTGAATGGACAATGCGTGGGCCTAAATCTCTGGCCGGGTTTATGGCGTAACCCGTTGTACCTCCCAAAGAAAGACCTATGCCCCATACAATTAGGGATACTGGAAGGGCCCCTAAAGAGCCAAGACCAATAATGGTATTGTCCGTGGTCAGCATGGCATCGGTAAAGAACAAGACCGAAAAAACCAGTACAAATGTGCCCAACAATTCAGAAAAAAGATTAACAAAGGTGTTGGGTATTGCAGGAGCAGTGCAGAAAACCCCTCGTTTGGTATCGCCATCCTCAGTAGCGGAAAAATGATCTCTGTTGACGAGCCAAATGCAGAATGCGGCAAACATGGCTCCAATAAATTGCGCCAAAATATAAGATGGAACTTCACTCCATGGGAATTTCCCGGCGACTGCCAATCCAATACTGACCGCAGGATTAATGTGAGCGCCACTATAGGGTCCGGCCACAACAACGCCAGTAAATACAGCAAAGGCCCATCCAGTAGTGATCACGATCCAACCAGAGCCATTGCCATAGGTTTTTTGAAGAGAAACATTGGCATTTACACCACATCCGAGCACCATCAATAGAAAAGTGCCCACAATCTCAGCTATAAAAGGAGTCATATAAATGAAGTATTAGTGTTATAAATTAAGGATGTTCCGTCCAGAATTCGAGTGCTTTTATTGCACGGTACCATTCTTTAATGCCTTGATCGATTGTCTGTCGCTCATTGGTTGGTTTAAAATGTACATCGGTCTGCCAAATATCCTGAATTTCTTGAGGATTTTCCCAGTAACCTACGGCAAGGCCCGCCAAATACGCGGCACCCATAACCGTAGTTTCAACAATCTTTGGTCGAACGGTAACGGTATCCAGAACATTGGCCTGAAATTGCATCAACATATCATTTACCGTGGCGCCGCCATCTACACGCAGTTCTTTAATGGTTATTCCCGAATCTGCCTCCATAGCTTTAAGAATATCCATGGTCTGATAGGCAATAGATTCCAGTGCGGCACGGGCAATATGGGCATCAGTGGTTCCCCGAGTAATGCCGAACAAGGTTCCCTGCGCTTTTTGGTTCCAATGTGGAGCGCCCAAACCTGCAAAGGCCGGTACAAAAACAACGCCTTCGGCATTTTCTACGGAACTGGCAAGTTTTTCTACTTCTGCAGAGGTTTTAATGATGTTGAGACTGTCGCGCAGCCATTGTACCACGGCCCCAGCTATAAAAACACTGCCCTCAAGCGCATAGGTAGTTTTTCCGTTGATTTTCCAAGCTACCGTGGTCAGTAGGTTATTTTTGGAAACAATAGGTTTGTCTCCAATGTTCATCAACATAAAGCAACCTGTGCCATAAGTATTTTTGACCATACCCTGTTTAGTGCACATTTGTCCGAACAAAGCGGCTTGTTGATCACCAGCAATGCCTGCCATCGGTATTTTTGTGGCAAAAATGTTGGGACTGGTAGCACCATAGACTTCGCTGGATTGTTTTATGTCCGGAAGCATGCTTTTGGGAATGTCCATTAGATCCAATAACTCATCGTCCCAGGCCATGGTATTTATATTAAAAAGCATGGTTCGGGAGGCATTGGTCACATCGGTAATGTGCAGTGCTCCGTCCGACATTTTCCAAATTAACCAAGTGTCAATGGTACCCAAGATCAAGCTACCTTCTTCTGCTTTTTGCCTTGCGCCTTCAACATTGTCTAAAATCCATTTTACCTTGGTGCCGGAGAAATAGGAATCGATGACCAACCCGGTTTTTTTTCGGATAAGGTCTGATTTTCCTTCGCTCTTTAGTTTATCGCAATAATCTGCGGTTCTTTTGTCCTGCCAAACAATAGCATTATAAATGGGTTCCCCTGTGTTTTTGTCCCAAACAACCACAGTTTCACGCTGATTGGTAATTCCAATGGCGGCCAATTGAGTTGATTTAAGACCTTTTTTACTAACGGCCTCTGCGGCGACCCCAGCTTGAGTGGACCATATTTCGTTCGGATCGTGTTCTACCCATCCTGGTTTGGGGAATATTTGGGTGAATTCTTTTTGTGCCATGGACACAATGGCTCCTTTCTTGTCGAAGACCACGGCCCGGGAACTGGTAGTGCCCTGGTCCAATGCAAGGATGTATTGGTTCATTTTATTAATTTAATGCGCTTGAATTTACTAAAATTAATTTGGGTATAGAATCAATCAACATGGAGAATATATACATAGCTTTACTTCGAGGGATAAACGTTAGTGGACAGAAAAAGATACGAATGGCCGACTTAAGGCAGGTTTTGGAGAAAAGCGGTCTTCAAAATGTGAAAACCTATATCCAAAGCGGGAATATTGTTTTTGAGAAGGGAACCATCAAAAAGGAAGATTTACGGGAGCATATTTTTGATGCCATCCGTCAGAATTTTGGTTTTGATGTGCCTACATTGATAATTCAGAAAGAAGAAATCGAAGAAGTTCTAGATGCCAATCCTTTTTCTGATAAAGTAAATGTGGATAAATTGTATTATGTCTGGCTCAGAAATTCACCAAAGCAAGAATTGGTAGAAGAATTCAACCAACTTTATTTTGAACGTGAACAGTTCCATATTACGGATAAATGTGTGTATTTACTTTGTGAGAGTGGGTATGGCAATGCAAAACTCAACAATAACTATATCGAGGGCAAGCTAAAGGTAGGGGCCACTACCCGGAATCAGAAAACCATGATAAAACTGCTGGAAATGGTGTCTTCCTAAGCGTTGAGTTCCCATATTTTATAGTTGAGGGCAGAGGCAAAAGCGACCCACAACACGTAGGGAACCAGTAAAATTGCGGCAGGTTTGCTAATTACCTTGAACCATTTTATGGTGAGTAGAACCATCGTTAACAAGGCCAAAATAACGATCAATCCGCCAAGAGGATTTTTAAGTCCGAAGAAAACAATGCTCCAAAGTGCATTCAATAATAACTGAAATACAAAATGGTACAAGGCCGTTTTTACCCAGATATGGTGATACCCCTTGGACCAAACAATTCCGGCAGAAACCCCCATCATAATATATAAAGCGGTCCAAACTGGGGCAAAAAGCTCGTTTGGGGGCGTAAAAGAGGGTTTGTTCAGTGTCAGGTACCAGTCGTTCACGGAACTTTGAGTGGCAATGCTAGATAAAAATCCAATGGCAAGGCATACCAAAATACTGATGGTGATGTAAATAACTCTTTTTTTCATGGCTGGCGCTACTTCAACTAAATTAAGAATTTATTTGAATCCGATTTACAGTAAGTTTGCCGCTTCTTATATTTGCTGAAACATGTATTCCCAATGACGGAAAAACAATTTTTGCCGGGCAACTATTTAGATCTGCCCAAAAGTGGTAAGGCAACCTGGAAAGCTCCCAGCAACATTGCTTTGGTAAAATATTGGGGCAAAAAGCCGGTTCAGATTCCTGCCAATCCATCCATTAGTTTTACTCTGGATACTTGTGCTACAACAACATCGGTATCCTTTGATAAAAAGGAGGATAATGGTGCTCTATCTTTTGATTTGCTATTTGATGGAAAACCAAAAGAGGACTTTAAGCCCAAGATACACACCTTTTTTGAGCGGATTAGAGAGTATGTCCCATTTTTGGGCAAGTATCATTTTACGATAGAAACCTCAAATTCCTTCCCCCATAGTAGCGGAATAGCTTCTTCGGCAAGTGGAATGGCCGCTTTGTCCATGTGTTTAATGGATGTTGAAAAAACTCTGAATCCGAGCATGGCAGAAAATTTGTTCCATGCCAAAGCATCTTATTTGGCACGATTGGGTTCGGGCAGTGCATGCCGTAGTATAAAAGGGAGCATGGTACAGTGGGGCGCACATGAAAATATCCCAAATAGTTCCGATCTATATGGAATTGAATATCCGTTCGAAGTAAATTCTGTTTTTAATACTTTTTGCGACACTATTTTATTGGTACATAAAGGGCAGAAACAAGTGAGCAGTACGGTAGGCCACCAATTGATGCACAATCACCCGTATGCCGATAACCGTTTTCAACAGGCCTTTTCCAATTTGGACAGGCTAAAACCAATATTGGCAAGCGGTGATTTGGAAGAATTCATCAAGCTAGTGGAAAGTGAGGCTTTGACCTTACATGCTATGATGATGACGAGTATGCCGTATTTTATTTTGATGAAGCCGGATACCTTGGAAATTATCAATAAAGTTTGGGAATACCGTTCGGAGACCAAGATACCCCTTTGTTTTACATTGGACGCCGGTGCCAATGTACATCTACTCTATCCATTGTCAGAAAAGGAAAACGTGCGAAAATTTATCAAAGATAACTTGGCCGAACATTGCGAGAACGGGCAATACATTCATGATGGAGTGGGATCTGGTGCCATCAAAATAAACAGCTAAAAATGAACAGCTAAGCCGATTTTTTACGTTATTTGCCAAGGTTTTTGACCATTGGGAATACTGTTTGCAATGATAAAATTGATTTGTTTATCAAATTTTATTAAAAATTAAACAAAATTTGTTCGTATCTTAGTAGTATTATATGAAAGGTCCATTATTTTATTCCAAAATATTGTTGTTTGGAGAGTACGGCATTATTAAAGACTCCAAAGGATTGTCCATTCCCTATAATTTTTTTAAAGGGGCACTAAAACGGGACAGGAACGATTCTGAAATGGCCCTGAAATCCAATAACAGTTTAAAAGCCTATGCAGAATACCTTAAAGCACTTGAAGTAAAGGAAGGGGACTTGGTGTCTTTTGATATTGAGGCCTTGGAAAAGGATGTGGCCGAAGGTATGTATTTTGACAGTTCCATTCCGCAAGGCTATGGAATTGGGAGTAGTGGTGCTTTGGTCGCTGCCATTTATGATCGCTACGCTACGGACAAGATTACCGTACTGGAAAACCTTACCCGTGAAAAATTACTTCGGTTGAAGGAGATTTTTGGAAAAATGGAATCTTTCTTCCATGGTAAATCTTCCGGATTGGATCCATTGAACAGTTACCTTAGTTTGCCGATTCTAATTAACTCCAAGGATAATATTGAATCTACCAGTATTCCTTCCCAAAATACCGAGGGTAAAGGAGCTGTTTTTTTGTTGGATAGTGGCATTACTGGCGAAACGGCCCCAATGGTGCAGTTGTTTATGGAGAACATGAAGCAAGAAGGTTTCCGAAATATGATCAAAGATCAGTTTATAAAACATACCGATGCTTGTGTGGAAGATTTCTTGAATGGAAATGTAAAATCGTTATTTGGTAACCTTAAACAGCTATCCAATGTTGTTTTTGACAACTTTAAGCCGATGATTCCATCCAAGTTTCATCAACTTTGGCAAAAAGGTATCGAGACCAACGATTATTACCTTAAGCTTTGCGGCTCTGGTGGCGGAGGTTACATTTTAGGCTTTACCCAAGACTTGGACAAGGCCAAAAAAGCACTAAAAGGCCATACTTTGGAAGTAGTTTACAACTTCTAAATACCAATCCATGCTTAGTAGAAAAAACAAACTCTTGCTTTTTAAGCTGTTGAGTCTGTTCTCTGTGGTTAGGGGTTACAATATTCTCGTAATCACCTTGGCGCAGTATTTGGCATCCATTTATATATTGGCACCCGATATTCCGCTTGGCGAGGTAGTTTTGGATGTAAATCTTTTTCTGATCGTTACCGCCTCTGCTCTTACTATTGCCAGTGGTTACATCATCAATAATTTTTACGATGCCGAAAAAGATTTGATCAACAAGCCCACAAAAAGTATGTTGGATCGTTTGGTGAGCCAACGGTTTAAGTTGACCACTTATTTTATCCTTAACTTTTTAACGGTTTTTGCAGCGAGCTATATCTCGTTCAAGGCAGTTCTGTTTTTCTCTGCCTATATTTTTGGTATTTGGATCTACTCGCACAAACTTAAACGTATTCCGTTTATTGGAAATTTGGTGTCGTCCACTTTGGCGATTGCACCATTTTTTGTGGTTTTTGTGTATTATCAGAATTTCCAGACCGTAATTTTTGTGCACGCCATTTTTCTGTTCCTTTTGATTTTGGCCCGGGAAATGATCAAGGATTTGGAGAACATGGCAGGCGACATGGCCCAGAATTATAAGACCATTCCTATTATTTATGGCCCCAAAGTATCCAAAATTATTATTTCATTGTTGATCGTATTTACCTTGGTACCGGCTCTTATGCTTATTAAAACTTTCGATGTTGGGTATATGCATCTTTACTTTTCAGCTTGCATTGTGTTGCTTGTGCTGTTCTTGGTCTTATTATGGAGATCCAATGCCAAAAAACATTATGTTTGGCTGCACAACATCATCAAGTTTATTATTGTGGCGGGCGTTTTCAGTATCCTTTTGATCGATGTGGACGTGGTACTGAACCGAATATTGTAATTCTTTGTTCTTTAGGTTTTTTGGAATTTAAAAAGAGTACATTTGCAAAAAATTCGACTGATGGCGAAATCAGACAATAGAGGAAGAAGACCTTCTAAAAACTTCAAGGGAGGAGACAGCAAAAAGCCATTTGCCAAGAGTTACGCTTCAAAACCAAGACAGAGTGACCCGAAGAAAAAATCCAACCCCGATGAAATTCGGTTGAACCGCTATATTGCCAACGCAGGTATTTGCTCCCGAAGGGAGGCCGACACCTATATTGCAGCGGGCAATGTTACGGTGAACGGTAAACCGGTAACGGAAATGGGGTATAAGGTAAAACGCTCTGATGATGTGCGTTTTGATGGGAAGAGACTCAACCTGGAAAAGAAAGAGTACATTCTTCTGAACAAGCCTAAGAATTTTATCACTACCACAAGTGATGAAAAAGGGCGTCGTACTGTAATGGAGCTGATTTCGAGTGCATCGAACAACCGTTTGTTGCCCGTAGGTCGTTTGGATAGGAACACTACAGGATTGTTGCTTTTTACCAACGATGGCGATCTTACCAAAAAACTGACCCATCCCAAGCATAATGTACGGAAGATATACCATGTGCATTTGGATAATAGCCTAGATTTATCGGATCTGCATAAAATCGAGGCAGGACTGGAACTGGAAGATGGCCCTATTACTGTTGATAGTATCAGTTACATCCAAGGTGCGCCAAAACGCGAGGTAGGTGTGGAAATCCATAGTGGCCGCAACCGTATTGTGCGGCGTATTTTTGAACATTTGGGCTACAACGTAACCAAGTTGGATCGTGTTATTTTCGCTGGGTTGACCAAAAAAGATTTGCCGCGAGGCCATTGGAGGTACTTAACGGAGCAGGAAATCATTAATTTGAAGAATATAAAGTAATCCTTTTCGGTAATTATGGGAGAGGTAGAGTGTTACAATAAAAACAAACTCTCTGTAACCCAAAAGTTATTGTAATTTTTTAATCTTTACCAACGGCCCAGGGCACAATGCTTTATGACAATTTAAGCAGCTTACTACCATAGTATTGTAAAGACTGTCCACTTCGTTTGTTTTTGCAGACTCCAAATTTTTGATGCTTTGCAAATAGAGGTCGGCAAACATTTTGTACTGAGCTGAAGCTGCTTTTTCAGGCTCAGTTGCATGGGCGGTTAGCATTTTCTCGTGGTCAATGATTAATTCTACAGGTTTTCCGTTTGCTATTTGCTGTTTGATGGATTTTGCTTCATCGAACATCTCTCGCATTAAAGTTGCCAGTTCGCTATCGCCATTTGGGTTGACCGATTGTTGAATTTTGTTTTCGCCAGTGGATTGCTCCTTCTGTTTTTCCGCACAGGATGTCGAGGTAATTAAAACTACAAGTGAATAGGCAAGTATTTTAAGTTTGTTCTTCATTATAAAATATGCTACAATGGCAATTATTGGCCGAATTTACTTTTTTAAGACCATTTTTTCATAAAAGCACAGGTGAATTCTATTGATTGCTTATTACAGTCAGGTTAAAACAATATGTATTTATCGGATTCATATGCTATTTGAACAGTATTTTCAAATTGAGAGACTAATTGATTAAAGCTTCCAATTAAACATGATAATCAGGTTTTGTGCAATGATATACCTTCTCCGAGACATCAAACCCATATTTGAATTGTTCTTCCTTTGAAAATGTACTTACAAAGTCATCCTCCTTTACCTCGAAACCTACGTTTGCTAACCTGTCTTTATAGTCCTTTCCGTACCACCTTACATGGTCTCGCCTACCGAAGGCCTTCAATCTTCCTTTTTCCGTGGTTATGGAAAAATCTTCGTAGGTTGTTTCTCTGTTATAATCAATTGGTACTTGGAATATGCCAAAACCGCCAGGTCTCATAACTCTGAACAGCTCCGACATGGCAAGTTGATCGTTGGGAATATGTTCTAGAACGTGGTTGCACAGAATAAAATCAAAAGAATTGTCACCAAAAGGAATTTTGGTGATATCAGCTTCCATAATTTCAGTTTTTCCTTTGTAGTTATAAACGTGTGGAAATAGGTCGCATGGGAAGTATTCTATATCGGGGGTATCCGAAAATAGATTATAAAATATTTTTTCTGGGGCAAAGTGAAGCAGTTGCATTGGTTTATGGATCAACTTTTTATCCTGAATATATTTCCAAACCAACCTGTGCCTTTCCAAAGAACCACAACCGTGGCATTGTGCATTCTTTCTTTTTGTATTGCCAAAGGTTCCAAATTCCCGATAGTTGGAATTGCAGATAGTACAATGGACAACATCCCCTTTAAATAATTTCTCCTTTCTTTTTTTCCGGTACTCCCTATGTTTTTCTTTTAAAGAGAATTTGGTCAAACCCATCATAATTTTACTTTTCGATTTGGCTGTGAAAAGATAAAAATGAGGAAAGCAAAGTGATTTTTTTCCTGCCAATTGACGAATACCCTTTATGAATTGATGGATGTTGAAAACAGAGACGAATACTTCAAAAAAGGAATCAAAACCCTAGACTATAAGGAAACAAATAGAAGATAGTGAACCTCCCATTAGCCTTAAAAATTCCAACATTTGGTCGTAAATTAATGGATACTCATATGGAATAGACAGGTTTGGCTTTTTAATATTATCGGTTAAA
Organism: Algicola sp.; assembly: GCA_018222835.1. GTDB lineage: Bacteria > Bacteroidota > Bacteroidia > Flavobacteriales > Flavobacteriaceae > Flagellimonas. The sequence continues at coordinate 55,380 of JAAEZN010000004.1, forward strand.
CCAATATGTGAACTTAAGAGTCAACGACCATAGATTTCCTTCGAGCGGGGATAATTGTTCGTTGTTGTTAAATACCAAAAACAAATCGGAAGCTGGAGCATACCGCCATTGCAAACGGGAGTTGATGCCAAAGTTATTGCTTTGTTCGTTGTACTGGAAAAGCGTATT
>JAAEZN010000004.1:55557-95598 GCA_018222835.1 Algicola sp.
ATGTCCGCCTCTGTGCCCACGAGCAAAAAATCTGTAGTGTACCAAGGGTCGGGCAAATCCAGGTTGTTGTAGCTCAAATTGGCTCGTAAACTCACATATGGCTGAAAACGATACCCTATATCCGCATTGAAATTGGTGCGATATCCACCGGAAAAATAACGCCCCAACCGCGTAGTTAAATTATAAGTGAACAAACTTTTTGGTTTGGAATTATATGTGATGTAAACGCCATTCCAATGGTGGCGGGTGCCAGCGGCCAATTGTTCTTTACCCGTATTCGTTGGGTCAAAAGGAGCCAAAAGCCTAACATATTCGTTAAACACATCAAAACTGAAAGAGCTACGATCTATAAAATCTATCCCATACCCCACAATGGAGACATAATCGGTGGAGGTCATATTAGGGTCGAAATAATAAAAACCGGTGAATTTGGGGCCGTGGCTGACTACGGTTTCACTGGCCGGCAAAAATTGATAGCCCAAAGAACCTTCCGTTTTTATGTAATTGTTCCGTGGTACAAAACCTACTTCAGATGTAAAGTTTTCAGAAATATACTCCTGTTGCACTCGCCAGTTCCATTTTCGGCTACTATATTGTAAATGGGCTCCCTGTGCAAAACCATTATAGGAAGAATCGGGGCCAAAAGACTTTAACATGAATACCTTTCCATTATACTTATTATCGGCCGAGGCCAAATTATACTCCAATCCCAGATTACGGTTGAACTTGGTGTATCTAGTTTTTAGACTATCGGCCAAATTGGTATAGTCCAAAGATTCCTTGTTCACAAACATTAAACCAATGTTGGAACGGGAAAATACCTTTTGCTGTAATGAAAGCACCGCAAAGTTTTGACTTGGTAGTCCTGTTTCGTCAACATTGTCGGTTTGCATATCCATAAGTCCCAATCGTAGGTTCCTATTTAGGTTGCCACTAACTCTTGCGCCGGCAATAATGGGTACGCCCAAACCGATTCTGCGAGAAAAGAAAGGGCGTATTTCACTATATCCAAAACTAGCAAAGAGGTCTGCATTTTCAAGGAAAAATTGACGTCTTTCCGGAAAAAAGAGTTCAAAACGGGTCAAATTGGCTACTTGTCTATCCGCTTCGACCTGTGAAAAGTCGGGGTTTAAGGTCAAATCCAAATTTAAAGATGAGGTGATTCCCAATTTTACATCGCCACCCACTTTAAATTCATTTTCATAGGAAATACCATCTATACTGGAATTGCCTACTGTTCCCAAAACATAGGGGATCAATGAATAATTTAGGCCTTGTTTAGGCGGGGGATTGTCCCATACCATGGTGCCGGTGTATGCCAAAGAAGAAGTAGGAAACTGACGGGGTATAGGAACCCAACTGGACTTTTCGTTGGTGCTTAGATCCAATCTCGAAAAGTTTACCCCCCATTCCTTTACTCCTTTTTCATAGCGGATGGATTTAAATGGAATAGCCATTTCCACAACCCATTTATCTTCATGGCTTTGGACTTCGGATACCCATTTACTGTCCCAATTCAAATCAATGCTCCCGCCATTGGACATGGTGCCGTCCCATTGAGCACCATAGGCATTGGCGCCAAAGCTAAATCCGGTGGTTTGGTTGTTAAAGGGATCTATAAACCACAAAAAGTTGTCGTTGCCCCCAAAGGAGAAATCTCTGCGAAGCGATTCCACCACGTAGGTATTTCCTGGAGTTTTGTGAAAGGTAGCCAAGAGGTATAGCTGCTTGTCGTCGTAGGCCATTCGTATTTCCGATGGTTGTGTGGCTTTGCGATCGTCCATGGGCAAAACCATAAAAAAATCTTTCGCCGGTTCAGCTTTTTGCCAAGTGGCTTCGTTGCCTATACCATCAATGGTAAAGGCTTCATCGGTTTTGAACAGGTGTATTTTGTAGTCTGCATTTTTCTTTTGGGCGTTGGAAAATACGCAAAAGAACATGGCAAAGGCCATGAGGGCTGGGGGTAAAAAGGCTCGGTTGATCATTGTTTGTTTAGTGCCATAAAAGTAATAATTTACTTCGATTGCTGCCAATGAATCATTTTTGCCTCCAGACAATTGTCAAAACACTATTTTTTTGGGAAAAGAAAGTGCTCTTTATTTTTCCAAACTGTCGAATTCCACAAATTCGTACTGAGGCGAAGCCTCCAATAATTGTCTTAGAATTGCAGCATGCCCGTTACCAAAAACAACCAAAATACGTTCCTTGGGGCTCTTGGTTATGTTAATGAGCTTTGAAAAAATACGAGCGTTCCTATTGTACCACCACATGGACAGGTGGTCTGCACCCTGACCATCGCCCGTAGCAATGGATCCCGTTAAATAAAGGCCAAAATTAAAATTGTGGGCTTCGCGAGTATTCATTGATTTGATGAAATCCAAAAGATGCAGGTCCTTCATTTTTTTGTCACGGTATTCAAAATAAGGTTCTGCATAAGCCCAATATGGATCTTCGATATTCCAATCTACTTTGTTGAACAATTTGTTCGCATAAATCGAATCTTGTTTGTATAAATCGTTGCTCAATGCTGTGGCATCTATTCCATAAATGGAATCCAATTCTAGGTCTGCTGCGATACGCATGCCCAATTGGTAGCGTTCGTCCCTATCATCTTTGTGCATGCCGTTTTTGTACTCCTTGTACTTTTGCATGGTGTTCCAATAAGGTCTGGCCTCGATGGCAATTTTGGTGGGATTAAATTTTTTGATGTATGCTACGAGGTCTTCCAATTCTGACTTTTTGGGTTCCTGTAAAACATCTATTTTATCATCTTCGGAAGTTTTGACCTCGTCCAATCCAGGAAAATCAAAATGAAATGTACCCACGACCAAAACTTTGGTTTTTTGGGAGGGGTAAAATTCTGATGGTGATTTTAATTGGTCTTGTCCAAAAGTTAGGGTGGAAACTAAAATAAAAAGTGCTGAAATTGCTCGCATAGAGTATTGGTTTTCTTTAATGATGATATAACACTGGAATTGTTACAGTTTTAAGAAAACTGGGCCAACATACGAAATTACCTAACTTTTTAAAAAGTATCATTTTAATGAAAAATGCATGTTTAAGAAAGGTTTAATTCATCCAGTATAGTTGAGTTATCACAAGAAAACCTTCTCCATTTTCTCCTGTATCTCCACTAAACATAGATTGCCCAAACTACCCTCGTGGGTGTGTTCAATATCTCGCTTAGGTTTAAAATTGCCATTTTCTATGGCCTTGCCCATGGTTTTGTATGCATCACGGAACGGCATTCCACTTTTAACAAGCTCATTCAAAGTATCCACACTAAAGAGATAATCGTATTTGGGATCGTCCAAAATAGATTTGTTGACCTTGATTTCTTTCAGACTAAAGGTCATCATCTCCAAACAGGCATGCATGTCCTGTAATGCCGGGACAATTACTTCTTTTACCAATTGAAGATCCCTATGATAACCACTGGGCAAATTGTTCGTGATCAGTATCAACTGGTTGGGCACTGCTTGAATTCTATTGCATTTGGCCCTGATCAACTCAAAAACATCTGGGTTTTTCTTGTGGGGCATAATGCTGCTACCTGTGGTCAACTCGTTGGGGAAAGAGATAAAATCGAAATTCTGGCTCATGTACAAGCAGATATCCATTGCCATTTTGGAAAGGGTGGCAGCAACACTCGAAATTCCGAAGGCTGTTGCTTTTTCTACCTTACCACGTCCCATTTGTGCGGCAACCACATTGTATTTTTGGGTGGCAAACGCCATATCGGCAGTAGTGAAGCTCCGATCTATTGGAAATGAACTCCCATAGCCTGCGGCACTACCCAGTGGATTTTGGTCCGCAACCTTATGGGCGGCCTGTACAAAGTACAGATCATCTATTAAACTCTCGGCATAAGCAGAGAACCAAAGCCCGAATGAAGAGGGCATGGCGATTTGCAAATGGGTATATCCGGGCAGCAATACATTTTTGTGTTTGTCGGCCAGTTTCATTAGGAGGTCGAACAATGCCTTTACCTGATTTTTAATCTCGGTAAGTTCATCTTTAAGATATAATTGCATCGCCACTAAAACCTGATCGTTCCTGGAGCGAGCGGAGTGGATCTTTTTACCCGTGTCACCCAATTTTTCGGTAAGCATAAACTCTATTTTTGAGTGCATATCCTCAAAATCCTTCTCGATGGTAAACTTTCCTTTTTCAATATCCTTGGCGATGGCATCCAATGCTGTTACAAGGTCTTTAGCCTCGTCTTCAGATATAAGGCCTACCTTGCCCAGCATTTTAGCGTGTGACTTTGATGCGATTACATCATACTTTGCCAATACCAAATCTAGTTCACGATCATTTCCTACGGTAAAATGGTCTATTTTTTTATCGGTACTGAATCCTTTGTCCCAGAGTTTCATAGTTTTTCTTTTGTCATTCCCGTGAAAACGGGAATCTTATGATTTCGATATGTATTGCCCTTCGACTTCGCTCAGGGCCCAAGTTTTGTTTTTTACTGTAAAAATCCTTTTAGGGTTTTGATGTAAATATCTATTCCTTCCCTTATTTCGTCCACAAATATAAATTCGTTCGCAGAGTGAGACCTTGTACTATCCCCAGGCCCCAACTTTACCGATTGGCATGTTAAAGCGGCCTGATCGGACAAAGTAGGTGAACCATAGGTTTTTCTTCCAAGAGCCAGCCCACTTTTTACCAAATCGTGGTCGGGATCAATGCAAGAGGAATTTAATCGTAGTGATCTAGGGGTCATTTTACAAGGAGCTTCCTTTTGTAGCATATCGGCGATTTCTTGATTGGTATAACGATCGTTTACACGCACATCTATAACCAAATCCACATGACCGGGCACTACATTGTGCTGATTCCCAGCGCTTACTTGGGTTACGGTCAGTTTTACCTTTCCGAGTGAATCGGAAACCTTATCAAACGAATAATTTTTTAGCCACTCCAAAACTTCTATGGTATTGTAAATCGCATTATTGTCGTTTGGATGCGCGGCATGTGAAGGAGTGCCCTCAACAACCGCATCGAATACAACTAGTCCTTTTTCGGCAATGGCCAGATCCATTAGTGTTGGTTCGCCCACAATGGCAACATCAATTTTGGGGAGAATAGGAAGGAGGGCGCGAATACTCTTTTCACCGGCATCCTCTTCCTCGCCAGTTGCAGCCATAATAATATTATGGCTCAGGTTTTCATCTTCATAAAAATGGACGAATGTTGCCAAAAGGGAGACTAAACATCCACCTGCATCATTACTGCCCAGTCCGTATAATTTGCCATTTTCAATATGGGCATTAAAAGGATCTTTGGTATATGCACTGTTTGGTTTTACGGTATCGTGGTGGGAGTTGAGCAACAAAGTGGGCTTGCTTTCATCAAAATATTTATTGAAAGCATATATATTATTGTGCTGTCTTTGGGTTTTTACTCCAAAGCCTTGTAGAAATTCTACAATGGCATCTCCAGTTTTCTCCTCTTCACCAGAAAATGATGGGGTCTCAATCAGTTTTTTGAGGAGTTCAATGGCTTTTTCCGTTAATAAAGCTTGTGTTTGTCTCATAGGGTCAATGTGGTATAGTCGGTATTGTCAGCTTCGAGCATATCGGTATTTCCAATGCAAACTTTACGTACGTGATTTCGCAAGGCATAAAAACAATTGTGCATTTTTGGGAGCATTCCCTCAGAAATAATGCCGTAGGCCAAAAGTTCATCATAAACTTTGGAGTCGATATGATGGATCACGGAGTTGTCGTCGTCTATATTCTGGAGCACTCCCTTTTTTTCGAAACAATAATATAGCGTGGTCTCAAACTGGTCGGACATGGCTATGGCCAATTCGGCCGCTATGGTATCTGCATTGGTATTCAGCATTTGTCCTTTGCCGTCGTGGGTAAGTGCGCAAAAAATCGGGGTAAAACCAGCTTGAAGCAATTTAAAAATACCATAGGTGTTTACTAGATCTACATCGCCTACAAAACCAAAATCTACATTCTTCTTTGGTCTTTTGTGAGCTCTAATGGCATCGGCATCCGCTCCACTCATTCCAATGGCATCCGTACCCAAGGCCTGTAATTTTGCCACAATTTTTTTACTGAACAATCCTCCATAGACCATTAAGGCAATTTCCAAGGCTTCTGCATTGGTAATACGTCTTCCGTTCACCATTTTGGATTCTACTCCCAACTGATTGGCCAATTCGGTTGCTTTTTTGCCTCCGCCATGGACCAAGATTTTGTTTCCATCCAATTTGGAGAACAAATCTAGGACGCGTTTGCACCCTTCGGCATCTTCAATTAGATTGCCTCCTATTTTTACAATGGATAATTTTTGTTTCATCTGTTTTGTGTTATTTATAATGTGTCAGATGTTGTTCACATTAAGGTTTGGTTGGTAAAACAATTATACTCCTTTTCATAAATTTTCCAGTAACTTTTTTAATACAATTTGAGCGGAAAACACCCTGTTCTTGGCTTGTTGAACCACTAAAGATTGATTCCCGTCCAAAACAGCATCCTCCACGATCATATTTCTCCTTACCGGTAAGCAATGCATAAATTTGGCATTGCCCAATTTCTCCATGGTCATGGTCCAATTAGTGTCTTTGCTCAATACTTTTCCATAATCGGAATAGCTGCTCCAGTTTTTTACATATACAAAATCTGCGCTTTCCAATGCTTTATCTTGGTCATGTTCAATTTGGCAACCTTGGGTCAACTTTGCATTGAGCTCATACCCTTTGGGATGTGTGATCACAAAATCGGCGTCCTGCATTTTCATCATTTGAACAAAAGAGTTGGCCACGGCATGTGGCAATGCTTTTGGATGTGGCGCCCAAGAAAGTACCACCTTGGGTCTTTTCTTGGTTTCGTTTTCCTTTAGGGTAATAGCGTCTGCCAAAGCTTGGAGCGGATGTCCTACCGAACTTTCCATATTTACCACGGGTATTGTGGCATATCTGGCAAATCCGTTGACTACTTCTTCCGCTTCGTCTTTTTCTTTGTCCATTAAACCGGCAAATGCTCTAATGGCTACAATGTCGGCATATTGGGATACCACTTGGGCAGCCTCTTTAATGTGTTCCGAAGTGCCTTGGTCCATAATGGTGCCATCACCGTATTCCAAAGCCCAACCTTCGTTGCCAAAGTTCATGATCATAACATCCAATCCTAGTTGCATGGCCGCTTTTTGCGTGCTTAAACGGGTTCTAAGACTATTGTTGAAAAATAAAAGGCAAATGGTTCTTCGTTTGCCCAGACCTTCAAACTGATATGGATTCTTTTTTAGTGATATTGCTTCGTTCACCCAATCGGGGAGCGACTCTATATCGTTCACAGTTAAGAAATGCTTCATTATACTACTTTTTTGAGTCCATCAAAGAACAGGTCTATATCTTTTTTTGTGATGTTCAAGGCAGGTAGGAACCGTAATAACATTTTGTTTTTTGCGCTGCCGGTAAACATGTGTTGTTCTTGGATCATCTTTTTACGGAGTGATGCAACTTCAAAGTCGAACTCCAATCCGATCATAAGTCCTCTCCCTTTTATATTTTTGATTTCTGCTATTTCCGATGCTTTTTTCCGAAAATACGCCCCTAGTTCGGCTGCGTTTGCAATCAAGTTTTCGTCTTCCAATACTTCAAGAACGGCCAAACTTGCGGCACAGGCCAGGTGGTTTCCACCAAAGGTGGTTCCCAAAAGCCCGTAAGAAGGCTTAAATGAGTTGTGAATCAATATACCGCCTACAGGGAAACCGTTCCCCATTCCCTTGGCTATGGAAATAATGTCGGGGTGAATTCCGTGGTGCTGAAAGGCAAAGAACTTTCCACTTCGGCCATAACCCGATTGTACCTCGTCCGCAATCAGGACTACTTGGTGTTCCTTGCATTTTTTTGCAATGAATTGGAAGAATTCCGTGGTAGGTTCATCGAGTCCGCCCACACCCTGAATTGCTTCTAGTATCACTGCGCAATATTCATTGGACTGAATTGTTTTTTCAAAAGCATCAAAATCGTTCAGTGCCAAAAAAGTCACCTCTTGTTGTTTGTTAATGGGAGCATTGATACTTGGATTGTCCGTAGCGGCCACTGCAGCAGAAGTTCTTCCGTGAAAACTGTTTGTAAAGGCAATCACTTTGGATTTTCCTGTATGAAAGGAGGCTAGTTTTAGGGCATTCTCATTGGCTTCGGCACCCGAATTGCACATAAAAAGATCGTAGTCCTCGCAACTGGATAAACGGCCTAACTTTTCTGCAAGTTCCTTTTGTAATGGATTTTGAACAGAATTGCTGTAAAACGCAATGTTATCCAATTGCTCCTTTATCCGTTTTACATAGTGCGGATGCGTGTGCCCAATGGATATTACGGCATGACCGCCATAAAAATCCAAATATTTTTCCCCTTTATCGTCCCAGACTTCAATGCCTTTGGCTTTTACTGGGGTTACATCATATAGTGGATATACGTCGAATAATTTCATTTTTATCCTTTTCTTATTTCGCTAATTTTTTCGAATGAGGAAACTATTCCCCTGATCAATGATGAACTTAGTCCTTGATGTTCCATTTCGTTCAAACCTTCAATAGTGCAACCTTTTGGAGTGGTTACCCTATCAATTTCTTCTTCTGGGTGGCTGCCCGATTCTATCAAAAGACTTGCGGCTCCGTTACAGGTATGCATGGCCAATTCTTGGGCTTCCTTTGCATCGAACCCCAATTGAATGGCGCCTTGTGTGGTGGCACGGATCAATCGCATCCAAAAGGCAACCCCACTTGCACATATTACTGTTGCGGCCTGCATCTGCTCTTCTGGGATTTCAAGGGTATGTCCCATTCGGTTAAAAATGGCCTTGGCCAGATCTACCCGTTTTTTGCCCAATTCGTTGCTACAGATACATGTCATGGATTTACCCACCGAAATAGCGGTGTTTGGCATACTTCGAACTATGAATTTATCAGAACCTATAATTTCCTCGATTTTTGAAATACGGAAACCTGTAATGGTACTTATGATGACATGTTTTTCGGTAAGCAGATCTTTAAGCTCTTCCAAAACGGATATAAATTGACCTGGCTGAACGGCGAAAATAAGAATGTCCGAATTTTTGACGGCTTCTTGATTGTTGTTGGTGACCGTTACATTGCCGTATTTTTCAAACTCTTGAATGGAATTGGTATTTCTCTTGGTTAGGTACATGGTAGTGGCCCCATTGCTGTGCAAAATGCCCTTGGCAATGGCCAGCCCTAAATTTCCTGCTCCTATAATGGCTATTTTCATGGTAGATATTTTAAAATACTCCTGCTTTTAACAACAGACCTTCGGTTTCTGGAAAACCGAACATCAAATTCATGTTTTGTACTGCTTGCCCAGATGCTCCTTTCAATAAATTATCGATAGCAGATGTAACCAATAGTAGGTCATCATGTCTGTACAAATGGATATGGCACTGATTGGTGTTTACCACTTGCTTTAGATGTAGTTCCTCATCCGAAAGATGGGTGAAAACAGCATCTTTATAAAAATCGTGGTAAAGGTTTTTTGCTTCTTCCAAGGTGCCGTCGTATTGGGTATAGGCGGTGGCCAAGATTCCCCGGGTAAAATTGCCCCGATTGGGGAGGAAATATAAATTGCCTACGGAATTACCGTAGGAGCCCAAACTTTCGCCTATTTCTCCTAAATGTTGATGGGTAAACGGCTTGTACCAAGATACGTTGTTGTTCCTCCAGCTAAAATGCGATGTTGATGATAATCCAACACCTGCCCCGGTGCTCCCGGTAACTGCGTTGATATGTACATCAGCACCGAGCAAACCTGCTTTTGCCAATGGTAGCAATGCCAATTGGATGGCTGTTGCAAAACAACCTGGATTGGCGATGGCCTCTGCAGATTTTATGGCAGACCTGTTTAATTCGGGAAGCCCATAAATAAATCGTTGTCCATTAAAGGTAGAGTCGGTTTGTAACCTGAAATCGTTGCTGAGGTCAATAGTTTTTGTTGATGCTGAAAATTTGTTCTCATTTAAAAATGAGGTAGAATTGCCATGCCCCAAACAAAGGAAGACCACATCTACATTTGGATTTATGGCTCCAGAAAACTTTAATTCTGTTTGCCCCAACAAATCTTGATGGGCGGAGGTTATTGGTTTTCCCGCACGTGTGGTACTGTACACAAAATCGATTTTGGTCTGTGGATGATTGAGCAAGAGCCTTATCAGCTCACCGCCCGTATATCCTGAACCACCTATGATTCCAGCTTTTATCATGACTCTTGGTTTACGTGGTTGGCAATTTTCCCTGAATTGGACAGTATTTTTATAAATCCTTTGGCCTCGTCGGCGGTCCATCCTTTGTTCATCTCTCCATAACTTCCAAAGGAAGCATTCATCAAATCGTGTTTGGATGAGATTCCGTTCAACTCGAATCGGTATGGGTGCAAGGTCACAAAAACATCTCCAGAAACGTGTTTTTGGGTGTCGGCCAAAAAGGCCTCGATGTTTCGCATAACTTCGTCCAGATAGTTGCCTTCGTGCAACAACATTCCATAGAAATTGCCCATTTGCTCCTTTTGGTACTGTTGCCATTTGCTCAACGTGTGCTTTTCCAACAAATGGTGGGCTTTTATAATGATCAATGGAGCGGCGGCTTCAAAACCGACCCTTCCTTTGATTCCGATTATTGTGTCCCCTACGTGGATATCCCTGCCGATGGCATATTTTGAAGCAATGGCGGACAGTTTTTCGATATTGGACACAGGGGTGTCGGTTTCACCGTCCAAGGCTATCAATTCCCCTTTTTTAAAGGTTAATTTTAGTTCTTTGGGCAACTCTTTTTCCAATTGGCTTGGATAGGCGCTTTCGGGCAAGGATAGATGTGAGGTCAGGGTTTCATCACCTCCTACAGAGGTTCCCCATAGTCCTTTGTTCACCGAATATTTGGCTTTTTCCCAAGAATAATCTATCCCGTTTTGTTGCAGATATTCGATTTCTTCTTCTCTAGCCAGTTTTTTGTCCCTGATAGGAGTAATGATCTTGATCTCTGGGGCCAAGATTTGAAAAATCATATCAAACCTTACTTGGTCGTTACCGGCCCCTGTGCTTCCGTGGGCGATATATTTAGCACCGATTTTTTTAGCATGGTTCACAATTTCTATGGCCTGAACAATTCGTTCTGCACTAACAGAGAGCGGGTAGGTATTGTTCCGGAGTACATTTCCGAAGATGAGATGTTTCACCACTTTGTCATAAAAAGTGGCAACGGCATCGATAGAAGTGTAAGAGGAGGCGCCCAAAGCGATTGCTTTTTCTTTAATTTCTTCGATTTCTGATTTGCTGAAGCCTCCGGTGTTCACGCTTACGGCATGCACTTCGAAGCCTTCTTCTTTGGAAAGGTATTTTGCGCAGTAGGAGGTATCCAATCCGCCGCTATATGCTATAACTAATTTTTCCATTTTGATTCTTTATGTATTGTTGTCAAATCGATAACAGTTGAGATGAGTTGGTTCTCGACTGCGCTCGAACTGATAATTTATTTGTCTTTCTTTTTTAGAAAAAGGGTTTCTTTTATGCTTTTCAATCTCTGAAATGCTTTTTTGTTTACTTTTTCCTGTTGTTGATTTTTTGCTTTAGGGTCGTGCAACATTCCTGTGCACAGGCACATTTTACGGTCGGTACGGGTAAGGATATCAAAATTCTTACAGGTTTGACAACCTTTCCAGAATTCGGGGTCGTCGGTTAGTTCTGAAAAAGTAACAGGTTTGTAGCCGAGTTCGTAATTCATCTTCATTACGGCCAGTCCTGTGGTTATACCAAAAATTTTAGCATCGGGAAACTTTTTTCGCGAAAGGTCAAAAACGGCTTTTTTAATTTTTTTGGCCAGTCCTTGGTTTCTGTAGTCCGGGTGGACTATCAATCCGGAGTTGGCCACAAAACCTTTGTTTCCCCAGACTTCGATATAACAAAATCCAGCGAATTTATCCCCGTCCAAAGCGATAATGGCGTTGCCGTTCTGGAGACGTTTTATAATGTATTCTGGAGTACGCATGGCGATACCTGTTCCCCGAATCTTGGCCGAATCGGTTATGGTATCACTAATTATCTGTGCGTATTTAAAATGTGATTCGTTAGCAACAATAATTTCCATTGCAAGCGATTAATCTGTAAAAAAGTGAAAAAATGTATTTGGAGTTTTTGCGGAAATGGACTCACCTATTTCCAATAGATATGTTGCACCCTTACGGGCGACGGCGACGGGGAGTAAATGGACTTATAGGAGCTGTGATGCTCAAAGTGGATAATATGTACTGTTGTCCTTTCATTCGTTGGCTAATGTACAAATAAAATCGAATTTGACTTCGTTTGGAATTATTTTTTGAAGAAATATAACTTTTTTTGGCTGCTTCTTATCATTTCATAAATAAAATAGCCGATAACCACGATGTATTCAATGGCCAGCAACCATAAATTCTCTTTAAAGTCGGGATTTGAATAGGCATAATAGCTCAAAATAATGGTACAAGACCATACCAGAGGGAATCTATAATCTGTAAAAATGGCGAATCCCAAAAGGAATACCACATACCATGGATGAACGGTGCTGGAGAGGAAATAATACATTGCCAAAGCAATGACCATCGTACTGAGGGTATTATCCAATTTTTGGTTTTTTCGAAGAAAAGCTAGCAGTAATATAATTACAAGTACTGCTATTTTAAGCAGAGAGCCATAAGTGTCGATAAGTTCCCAAGGTTTGGCCTCGAAATAGGTGACCGCTATCTTCTTTACTACATTATAGATGCTGGCGTTGAACTCGAAATTGGAAAACCACAGTCCTACCGTCTCCGAATAATTATCAATAAAAACGGACGAGTAGAAGGGCAGGAGAAGGATTACGCACCCTGAAAAGACCAATGTGTAAAAAATGGCACTCTTTTTAAGTCCTAGGTATTTTATAAGGATGGGCAAGAACAATAGGGGAATTAATTTTATCATAATGGAAATGGCGTAAACAGGACTGGCCCACAGCCATTTGTTTTTTGATAAGAGGTAAATGGCCCAAATAAAAAAGAAGAGCATGACCCCTTCAAAATGAAGATTCCCTGTTAGCTCAATTATTACCAATGGATTTAGGAAGTACCAAAATGCCAAATGGTTGGCCCTATTGAGATTTTGAAGAAGTTTTCGCCCAAAATAAAGCGCTCCTATGTCGGCAAGGATTATCATCAATCTCAAAATGACCATGGATCCCATCACACTTCCGCCTCCCAATAAAGCCGCTAGCGCAAAAAGGATTTGGTTTACTGGAGGATAATTGCTGAAATGCCGGGCATTGAGGTCCGTCATCCCCGCATAAAGCTCGTTCATGCCGGGAAAAGATATGGTACCCTGTTCCATGATTTGATCAGGAGTGTACAAATAGGGGTTGATGCCACTTTTAATGAGTTCCCCATCCCAAATAAAACGATAAAAATCTTGTGATAGATTGGGTACGGCAATTAAAAAAACCAACCGAAATATGATGCCGGTAGCGATCAGGAGCTTAAAGTTCCATTTTTCGAACTGGATAATTTTAGAGGTAAGATAAAAGAGTGCTCCAAAAAGCAGTGTGAGCTTTACAAAATCGGTTCTGACCAGATTATATGCAAAACTCCAGTAAAACAAAATACAAGCGACAGCAAAAAGTATCGGGTATTTATGCAGCCGCCAGTAAGATTGCATGGTTTTGGTTTATGCCTTGGAAGTTACGGATTTAAAGAATACAAATCCGAAACCTAGAAACAACATAAGGTGGAATGGGAACAATCCATAATCGTTCAAAGGAATGGCGCTGTACATTCCAAAAAGGAAATAAATCATCAAAGCGAACTCCAAAATCATATTGGGCGATAATTTGTTGGTCAAATATTTATTGCCCTTCCAGGTATCCTTAATGCTGTTGATGTTGAACTTGGGAGTTCTTACAAACTCACTTCGCTTGCCCAAATGTCCTTCCAAAACAGCAACGGTATTGTGTAGAGAGAAGCCCAATGCCACCGAAAAGAAGGTGAAGAAGAGCTTAATGTAATCCACAAAATTGTCGAAACTGCTCCCTTGAATGCTTTTGTATGTAAACCAATAGCAAACAAAAAGGATAATAGTGCTTAAAATAAAGAAACTGGTCACCTCAAACACCCATCCTAAATGGCCATAAGTGTTTTTAATGTATAACATGGGAATGCTCAACAAAGCCACGATAAATACACAAAGGAACATAGAACTGTTCAATAAGTGCATTACACCATGAAACTTGGTTTTGAACGGTATGTTTTTGGCAGTAATAACGCTTAGTACGGTTTTTCTAAAGTTTTCTGCGCCTCCTTTGTTCCATCGGAACTGCTGTGAGCGTGCGGCACTTATTACTACGGGAAGTTCGGCGGGAGTTTCCACATCTTCCAAATATTTGAACTTCCAATTTTTTAATTGGGCGCGGTAGCTCAAATCCAAATCCTCGGTAAGGGTATCGCCTTCCCAGTTCCCTGCATCTAGGATACACTGCTTTCTCCAGATGCCTGCCGTACCATTAAAGTTGATAAAGTGTCCTTTAGAGTTTCTGCCAACTTGTTCCAAGGTAAAGTGGGCGTCCAAAGCAAAGGCTTGGATACGGGTTAGGGTGGAGTAATCTCTGTTGATGTGTCCCCAACGGGTCTGTACCACACCAATTTCCTGGTCTTTAAAATAGGGAACGGTCTTTTTTAACCAGTCCGATTCTGGAAGAAAATCTGCATCAAAAATGGCAATAAAATCTCCTTTGGCAATTTCCAAACCTTCTTTTAGGGCACCAGCTTTAAAACCTTTTCGATTTTCTCTACGGATATGCTGAATGTCCAGTCCAGTTTCCTGAAGTTCTTGTACCCTTCGGGCGGTCTCTATTACCGAATCGTCTGTGGAGTCGTCCAATACTTGGATTTCCAACTTGCTTTTGGGGTATTCTATCTTGGCAATGTTTTCCAGTAAACGTTCCATTACATACTCCTCGTTGTAGATAGGAAGTTGAATGGTTACGAATGGAATTTCTTTTGGGTCTAACAGGTTAAATTTGGGAGCTTCCTCGTTTCGCTTTTTGTAACCAAGGTAATTGATCAATAGATTCAATTGTGCAAGGCTGTAGAAAAATATCAAAATCAAGGCGATACTGTAAATAGCAATTATGATGTAAGCAATAGCAAGTCCCATTATTTTAAACTGTATTTAAAGATCCAACCCAATATTTTTATGCCCGCAAATATAGTACCTTTTATGGTACCTGAAACTTTTGAGATGCCAATTCTTCGTTTGTAACGTACTGGTACTTCGATATATGACATTTTTTTTCTCAGAATTTTCAATTGCATTTCTACAGTCCACCCATAAGTTGTGTCCTGCATGTCCAATTCTTTGAGCTTTTCGTACTTAATCGCTCTAAATGGTCCTAAATCTGTAAATCTTGATTTAAAAAACAAACGCATTAAAAATGTAGCCAAGTCATTTCCAAAAACTTGTTGAGGAGTCATGGAACCTGTTTCACGAAGCGATTTTTTTCGTGCCCCGACCACAAAATCAATATCATTTTCCAAAATAGGAGCGACAATCTTATCCAACTCTTCTGGATAATCCGAATAGTCTCCGTCGATAAATACGATGATATCGGGTGTTTTGGATTGTTCGGAGATATATTTTAACCCTCTTAAGCAGGCGAAGCCATATCCTTTGCGGCTTTCCATGACTACGGTTGCCCCAGCTTTTTCTGCATTGGTCACGGTATTATCCTCGGAACCGTTGTCCACTACAACAATTTCCGAGACATGATCGGGAATTTCCGAAACCACCAAACCAATGGAATCTCCTTCGTTTATTGCAGGGATAATGACTTTTATGTCCGCCATTGGCTTAGAAATATCAGTTAGTGTTTAAGTGGCAAAACTAAAATTTTCCTTGGAAAGCCAATTTTATTTTCTTTAAAAAGAAGGGTGAACTATTTTTTGTTGACCAAGGACATCAAATCTACATCATTGCCCAGTAAAATTTGATTGCTGTCAATTCTACCTTCCAAAGGGCCATTTTCCAATTTTAGTACACCTCGTGGGCAAACAGCGGAGCAGATACCGCAACCCACGCAACTGGAGCGGACTATGTTTTCGCCTTTTTGCGCATAGGCTCGCACATCGATTCCCATTTCACAGTAAGTGGAACAATTTCCGCAAGAAATACATTGTCCTCCATTGGTAGTTATCCTAAAACGGGAGAAAAGTCTTTGCTGGAACCCTAATATGGCGGCCATGGGACAACCAAACCTGCACCAGACCCTATTTCCAAAAATGGGGTAGAACCCTGTACCGATAACACCAGAGAAAACACTGCCGATTAAAAAGGAATAAGATTTACGAAGTGTGCCGGATTTAAACAGGAACACTTCACCTTCGCCACTAAAAAAGTGAAATCCGATCAATGCGATAATGATTACAAAGTAACCTATGGCCCCGTAGCGTGCATCTTTTTGAAGTTGTTCTCGTTTAAAGAGCATTGCCCACCCAAATACCAAAGTGAGCAAAACACCAACACCGATAAGGAAGGTGCTTTTGGTCAACCAATATTTACTGGTGTCCGTTCCCAAATAAGAGTAGATTACCGCGGTGGTCATCAGGGTTACAAAAACAACAACGCTGTGCACTACCCAGCGTTCAACTTTCCAAGCAAATGTGGACTTATCACTCAATTGCCTAAAGGAATCACCTGCAGTTTCTGCAAGTCCTCCACAACCACAGACCCAAGAACAGTACCATCTTTTGCCGTATTTGTAGGTAAGGATGGGAGTAATCACAAAAATGGACAAAATGGCAAAAATCAAAAGAGCAAAGCCAATTTCACCGGAACTCAAGAACATTTTAATACGATACCCTTCAAAATTATAATAGTTAAGGGGCCAAACATTTTTTAAATCAAAATAGGGCAAGCTACCACCATCCACAACCTAGTGGCCGTTTAAACGGGCCATTAATTCTGGGATAATAAAAGCAAAAGCGGTTTGAAAAAACATTACGCTAATGGTGCGCAGTCTTTCGTAGCGGTTGTGACGATACTTCCAGAGAAATTTTATCCCGAACGCCAAAATAGCCACGGTATATAGGGTGCCATAAACAAACCATTGGCTGGCAGGATTTCCGTTCAATAATTTACTGAGGGGGTCAAAAAGTGAGATTACGCCCTTATTGTCGCCATCGCTTACCAGACCAAGATATTCAGGGTAAAAATAGAGCACAATATAAAATCCTGTGAGTGCAATACCGGCTATCCAGCCCCATAATCCGCGACTGGAAATGGACTTGAACCAAACCCCGTCGTTTTTTATGCCCGGGAGCTTATTGGTGTAGGCATCCCACGAAAACCAAATGGTACCGATTGTGATGGCCGATAGCGATATGGAAAGCCACAACACTTTATTGGGAAAGGTTACATTAAAAATGGCCAACAATAAAATACCGAGACCGGATAGGCCCACCAAGGCTGCCAGTTTTTGATTTGTACTCAGGCTTTTTGGCGGTTCGCCGGTAAGGGCCATGCTTTTGTCTAAAGTGCTCATAATATAAGGTTAGGCAATTTGGAAGATGCGTTTTAGGTTGCTCTTTTTCAGTTTGATGGATTTTCCAAAATCGCTATTGTACTTGGAGACAATCTCCGTTTCGAAGCGTTTATAAAACTCTGGGTCAAAATTGGCATCAACAAGATGCTCCATTACAAAATCGATGCTTCTGTTTTCGTTCAGCCAACGGTCGAATATCTCATGCCGCATTCGAATACCAAAGGTATTGATGCCCAGAAAGGTTTTTGAATCTTTATCGAACGCTGCGGTAATGCAAATTTTTTCTTTAGGATGTCGCCAATGAAAATGGGTTTCCGAATCATTTTTTCTTCGTTTCGAAAATACCCACCCATAGGTTTGGTATTCAATGTCCAGAAACTTGGCAGAATTGAACCAATGTCCCGGTTTGTACTCGGTAGGATTCCCACAAATGGTCTGGGCAAGGGTTTCGCCCATCATCCGACCTGTGTACCAAACAGCTTCAATGAGGCGACGATTTCCAATGGCTTGGTGCTGTTCGGCACAATCTCCAATGGCAAAAACATCTTTACTATTGGTTTCCAACAAACGGTTCACTTTTACGCCGCGCCCCAATTCAATGCCAGAATCTTTCAAGAAATCAATATTGGGGGTAACTCCGGCCGTCAATCCAACCAAGTTACAATCAATTGTTTCCCCTGTTTCTTTAATAACTACCGATTTTACTTTTCCATTTTCATCAGGAATAATTTCTTTCAGCGAAGCGCCCAATCGAAGATCTATATGGTGTTCCCTTATATGCTCGTTGATCATTTCAGATTCGCCATTGGGCAGTACACCGTTCCAAAAACTGGTTTCGCGGACCAAAAAGGTGACGGGGATATTTCGAGTTCTCAGCATTTCTGCCAATTCAATACCAATCAACCCTCCACCTACGATTACGGCGCGCTTGCACACTTTGTTATTTGGGGCATTTTCTTCCAATAACTCCAGGTCTTGCTTGGAATATAGCCCTTGCACCCCTTCCAAATCTTGTCCTGGCCAGCCGAATTTGTTGGGTTTGGAACCGGTCGCTATAATAAGTTTATCATATTTTAGGTCGGGAACACCATCAATTTTTATAAACTTTTTCTGGGTGTCCACCTCGGTCACAAGACCCTCTAACAGATCAATTTTATTTTTTTTCCAAAAATGGTTTTCATAGGGCTGGGTGTGTTCAAACTTCATGTGTCCCATATACACGTACATAAGGGCGGTCCTCGAAAAAAAATACTTGGATTCGGCGGAAACAATGGTAATTTTTTTATCGGACAACTTTCGAATATGTCGGGCAGCCGTAATACCGGCAATACCATTTCCAATAATAACAATGTGTTCCATAGGTTTAGTTTGATTGTTTTATACGTCGAGTTTATTGAGGGAACTTAACATAGTAAGGTAATTTAAAAAGAATTTAAGAGCTGCCCGATGGTTTAAAATTACTAATTTAGAGAGTGTACAATCATTATGAAGAAGCTGATTTTTTTATGGGTCTTTGTTTTGGCCTCGTGCAGTAGCGCCAAATTTCATAAAGTCAACGGGGTTAGTTTTGTGTCTTCGGGGGAGGAGGTATCGCAACAGCATATTGATCCAGTCCTCAAAGTACAGGCCAATTATGCGGCCATAATGCCTTTTGGTTTTATAAGTGGCAGCAATTCGCCGGATTTGGTTTTTGACTCTGACCGTCAGTGGTTTGGTGAACGTAGGGAAGGGGTAGAACAGTACATTCAGAAGATGCATCAAAATAAGGTCAGTGTAATGGTGAAGCCCCAGATATGGATCCACAGAGGTGAGTTTACGGGAAACTTAAAAATGTTGACAGAGAGGGATTGGATACAATTTGAATCTGCCTACGAAGCATTTATTCTCTTGTATGCAGAATTGGCGGAGGAAACCCAAAGCGATATTTTCTGCATTGGTACCGAGTTGAAGACTTTTATAAAAGAACGACCCGATTTTTGGAATAATCTTGTCCAAAAGGTGAGAAATGTGTACCATGGTGAGATTACCTATGCCGCCAATTGGGATGAGTATGTAAAAACACCATTTTGGTCCCAGTTGGATTATATAGGTGTGAACGCCTATTTTCCGTTGTGCGAACAAGAGGACCCAACGATTGAGACACTTACTAATGGTTGGCAACCATGGAAAACAAAAATGCGAGATCTGTCCGAAGAAATGGACAAGCCCATTTTGTTTACGGAATTTGGATACAGAAGCATGGATTTTACGGGTAAAAAACCTTGGTTGGTAGATCGTAACCAAACCAATGTGAATTTGGAGGCGCAGGCTAGGGCAACCCAAGTGTTATTTGATGAGTTTTGGACAGAAAGTTGGTTCGCCGGAGGGTTTGTTTGGAAGTGGTTTATGCAACACGATGAGGTTGGAGGACATCAGGACAATAGATTTACTCCCCAAAATAAGCCTGCAGAATCAGTTATTCGCAAGCAGTATTCCCAATTAAGAAAAACGAGACTTTGAGATTCTTGAAAAGATCGAGGAAAGTTTTTCCAGAATAAGAGGAATCCAAGCCGAATTTTTAGCATCTTTGTAAGACATCCCACCCAAAAACATACTAAAATGAAACTTGGATTATCCCTTCTATTTTGGATATGGGCGTGTGCACTAATTTTTTCCCAAGAAAATCAATATACCACTGCGGTGGCCGAACAAGGCGACGGCATTTTTTCTTTGTTGCGTAAACAAGGGTTGGACCCGGTAAAACACTACGGTGAGTTTTTAACATTAAACTCGGAGAAAATAAAAGAAGGGAGTGGGTTAAAATTGGGAGTTGAATACAAAATACCCATTGCTAGTGATTCCTTTAAAAAAACAGGGGTCATCGTTGAGGCTGTAAACGAGGAAGAAGCTCCTATCTTTGATGAAGAACTTGCCCAAATGTCGCTCAAGAGCGAAAAATTAAAAGATGCCGTGTATTATCTGATAACTGAGCACAAGACCAAAGGGGACCAAAACTTTATAAAGGATATTTCGCAACAATTGGCAGCCGAACTTATGGTGCATGGCGCTAAAGTGTACATTATGGAAGAAGATACGCCCTTAGCAAGTGCATCCAACGAAAATCCGATGGGCGACTACGTAAATGTAATCAATAAACGATATCTGCAGCACAAAGGTAAATATCAGCGTGTACTGGTTATCCGCAGTGAAAATGTTTCTGGGAGCAACACCATGGATGTTGCGGTCTATCACTACAACAAAAGTTCACAAGGTCAACGTTTTGCGCAAAGCATCCAGAATGTGTTTAAAGAAAATAGTGTCTCCAATAGAACACTGGATGAGGCCAGTCATATTTTTGAAGACCAAAGCAGCCTTTTTTTGGCAAAAAACATACTACCCGCTATAAGCTTGCTGACCCTGGAAAAGACATCTCCAGAGTCAGATAGTAAAATCTCCATTAAACCGAACAAAAAAGAATTTGCCAATTTGATCCGCAATGGCATTATGAATGACTATGCTGATGTGAAATTCGAGAATTGACCACACTGCCTGCTTGGCTTTAAAGGAAACTATTGGTCTTCTTCAAATCAGCAACATCCACCCCCGTTATAGTGGTAGGTACTTTCGCTAATATAGATTTCATCGGAGACCTTGGCCAAAGCTGCAGCAGTTTTATCACAAACGGCTAAAGGTTGGTTCTGCAGCAAAACATGCCCTTTTTTGTCATCCAAAAACTCCTCATTACCAAAATAGATGGCAGTTTTACCTGTAAAAACACAAGGGCCGTCTTCGGGCATTGGGTCTTTTATGGCAGCAATTTCAATGGACTCAATGTGGATAATTTCGTTCGTTGGGTAATGGTTGGGCGATAAAACCCGGTAAGATCGTTTTCCTCTTATCTCAATGGTTCCGAAACCGGTGTCTGTCAAAACTTTAATGTATTCCTTAAGTGGAATGCTCCCGCTTAGGCATTGCGCCCTTAAACGATCGTCGTTGCGTAGCTCATCGCTCATAGGTTGTTCACAAACAGGGTCGCTCATTACCAGTCTGCCATGAGGTTTTAAAACTCGGTACATTTCGGAAACCGCTTTTTTTAGGTCATCCAGTTTAAAAATGTTGAAAAGACAGTTTTGAGCTGCAACGTCTATACTTTCATCGGCAACAGGAAGGTTTAATGCGTCTCCTTTTACCAAGTTTACAAAGTCACTTTTGAACCAATCGTTTTCCTCTTCCGCTATTTTGAAGTTTTTTCGAGAGGCCTCCAACATTTCATTTACCGAATCCACACCAGTCACACTTCCCTTTTTTCGCGAAAAATAAGAGAATTGCAAAAGTTCCATTCCACCGCCAACACCAACATAAAGTATGTTGGGCTCATTGACCAAATCTTGGGCAGATACAGTGCTGCCGCAGCCGTAGTTCATCTCTTGCATGATTTTGGGAATGGAAAGCCCTGGAAACTGCCAAATCGGGTTGGTGGTACAGCAAAGTCCCACATCTGGTGTTAGCGCAGCTTCTTTGTAAAGGTTTTGTGTTGCATCTAAATAGCTCATAATTCTTTGATTAATTCTTTAAATAGTCTGATCATTTTGGGCTCGGCTTCACCTGCAATTTTTAAAATCTCCTGAACCTTAACAGGTTGCAGGTTATCTGGGTCGCATTCATCGGTTAAAACGGAAACCGCTACGATGGGTAGTCGTAATTGATTGGCAACTATTACTTCTGGAACGGTGCTCATGCCTACGGCATCGGCCCCTATAATTTTCAACATACGATATTCGGCCTTGGTTTCAAGTTGGGGACCTACTACCGAAGCATATACTCCTTTTTTTAAGGAAATATTTTCCCGAGTGGCAATATGCTTTATTTTTTCTCGCATTTTTACATCGTAAGGATCGCTCATGTCCACAAAACGGTCGCCAAATTCACCTACATTTTTAAATGCCAGCGGTGATCCTCCTTGTAGATTAATGTGATCCTCGATCAGCATAATATCTCCTTTTTTAAAGTCGAGATTAATGGCTCCTGCTGCATTGGAAACGAACAGTTTTTTTATGCCCAGTTGGTGCATTACCCGTATCGGATAGGTAATATCCAGAAAATCGTAGCCTTCGTACAAATGGAAACGGCCTTGCATAACTACAGCGGTTTTGCCTTCTATGGTTCCGTAAACCAACTTTCCGGTATGGAATTCCACAGTGGCCAATGGAAAATGTGGTATATGGTTGTAGTGGGCCTCGATGGGATTTTCAATGCTGTTGATGAGCTGTCCCAGACCTGTGCCGAGCACAATCCCGATCTCGGGATTTTCGAACCCTCTTTTGTTCAAATAATCTACTGATTCGTCAATTTGGTTTTGCGTCATGGCTTAATATGTTTTAAAAATGGCTCAAAGGCCTTAATATCTTTAATGTCTTCGTAGTAATCTACATCGTTTTTTTCTTCTAAAAGAAAAACAGTATCTGATTTTAAGTCCTTTAATGTGTCGGACAAAACAGTATCTGTTCCCCAATCCTTGTTTTGGAATACGGCAGGTTGTAGGGATTTCATGCCCAAAAGATAGTATCCGCCATCTTCGGCAGGCCCCACAACAAAATCGTTGTCCCGCAGTTTAAGAAAAGCCTCTTCCAAATCAGATTGGTCCAAATGGAACATGTCGCTCCCGATAATGATGATATTCTCAAAACCTTTGCTAAACCCTTCCTTGAAAGCATTCAACATCCGTTCGCCCAAATCTGCCCCAACCTGTAACATTTTTTGGTAATGTTGGTTGTTCCAAATATCCTCCTCCCAAATATCCTCCGAATAAAAAACCCATTTTTCAACCTTTAGGTTTTCTGTAATGAAAACAGTATGATCCAATAGAAACTTATAAATGTCCAATGCAATTTTATCGCCCACTTTGGATGCTAATCGGGTTTTGCATTTACCAAGTTCTGGATTTCGTGTTAGGATGAGAAGTAGGTTTTTGCTCAACGTATTTGGATTTAGTTGTTGTTGCAAATAGATGTTTAAAGATAGGTAGATTTTTAGGTTAGTTCCTTTCAGGAAAGATGATTTTTTTTCTAAATCTGATATAGAGTTTGGTGATTATTTGGCCTCTGTTTAAAAAAAGAAGCAATGATAAAGTACTTCTAAAAAATGGATTGGAAATAAAAAAGGGCACCTTAAAAGGAGCCCAATTTAGACACATTACTAACTACGGGTGTTTTGGTCGGTGTTTAGTATAGCTTTAACTAAAGTAGAGATAAATGCTGCTTAAAAGAGAGTAAACGGATAGTGCAATAACAGCATACCAAAATAGGTACCCTAACTTTGCTTCTATGGTGTTCATTTTTTTGAGTGTTTTGATTTAGTTGAGTTAAAACTGCGAGCCTAAAGTATCTAAAACACGTGCAACTACAACCTATATTTTTATTTGTTGCAGCAAATTCGATATAAGTGGTCGTAAAAGTTATGTAGATGGAAAAATGCCCTTTCAGGAGAAATAAAAAAGGGATGAAAAATCTGTTTTATTCTGAAAAACAGGGTGTTAAATAGGTGGGGAGAATTTAATAAGGTCGTTGCAAAAGGGCGTAGATAAGGAACAAACGCCCTTTTGTGAGGTTTGTATAATAGTAATTACACCAATGGAGTGCCTTTGATACGCTTTTCGATTTTACGTTTCTTGGCAGTAATATTTTTCATTACTTCCATTAACTTGGAATCCTTGGTTTTCTTATAAATCTCGTTGATGGATAGGATTAAACTTTTTGCTTCTCTAGAAGCTTCAACCCTATCACTTGTGGACATGTGGCTCATGGGTCTTTTTTCGAACTCCTCAGCCTTTTCAATTAATAGATCTTGGGTCATTTTTTATTTTTAAAATTATTCGAAATCGGCTAAATATAAGAGTTAGTTTGATATTTTTTGCTTATGGAACCATTTGATTTTCATATTTATGAAAACATTAAGAAGTCAGATTGTCAAAGTCCTATAAAAAACTAAAATAATGGTATAATTATTTTCCTTGGACCAAATGGTGCATGCGTCCTAAGTTCCCGATTGAAAAAATGAAAAATACTTGCATTTTTCAATGTTAATTTAACGTAAGGAAAAGGTTAAATAAACATTGTTTGAACTATTTTTGTAAAAAATTTGATTTGAAAATAATCTGGAAATCTTCGGAGGTAAATAAGGCCTTGAACCATTTACAACGGGTGGAACTGGAATATGCAGTTCGGCTTCAGGTGGTAAAGATACTGATTAGTGAAGCAGAACACCTAATGGATTACCTTTCTTTGGTCGTAATGCAGATTAATCCATCCAATGGTCATGTTTCGGTTCATGAGGAAACTCCGGAACCACTTTTTTCTAAAATCTCAAACAATCTAGAGCAGCCAAAACCAAAAAAAGTGGCCAAGGTATCTTCTTCCTTACTGGCAATAGCGAATTTTTAAGATCATTTACGTCAATCTAAAAATGGATTGAGTAAATCTTTAAGACCTCCCATGGGTAAATTTGAGTATATAAATTACCCAAAATGGCTATCATAGGAAATATTATAAAAGGAGTTATAGAAGCGCGTGATGTGCTGAGTAAACAGGGCAATCCGGTTGAGGAACAGCAAAAGGTCTTGATGGAACTACTGGAAAAGGCCAAAGAAACCCAATTTGGAAAGCACTACGATTTCGATTCCATTTTAAAATCAAAGAATATCCAAAACGCATTTTCGGACTCTGTACCATATCATGATTATGGCAAAATTAAAACGGAATGGTGGGACAGGACCATCGATGGGGAACCCAACGTTGCTTGGCCGGGCAGTCCAGATTTTTTTGCGCTTTCTTCGGGAACTACTGGCAAAAAATCCAAAAGGATACCCGTTACCAAGGATATGCTCGACTCTATTACCCGTGCGGGTAGAGAGCAAGTGTTTGCCATGAGCAATTTTGATATGCCGGCAGATTTTTTTGAAAAAGAAATAATGATGTTGGGCAGTTCCACCAATTTAGAGGAGCGAAACGGAAGAAAGGAAGGAGAGATAAGTGGTATAAGCGCTAGTAATATTCCTTTTTGGTTTAAGAAATATTACAAACCCGGGGATAAGATTGCCAAAATAGACGATTGGGACGAACGTGTTTTGTCCATTGCCAAGAATGCCAAAAGCTGGGATATTGGCGCACTAAGCGGTATTCCATCTTGGATGGAGCTAATGCTCAAAAAAGTAATAGAATACCATAATGTGGACCATATTCACGAGATATGGCCCAATTTGCAGGCCTATACTTCTGGAGGAGTGGCTTTTGATCCTTACGAGAAAAGCTTTAATGCTCTTTTGGGCCATCCCATTCAGGTAATCGACACGTACTTAGCTTCCGAGGGGTTTTTTGCCTGCCAGGTACGACCGGAAACAACTTCGATGAAGTTGATCACGGATAACGGTATATATTTTGAATTTGTGCCTTTTGAACCTCAATATGTCAACCAAGACGGTTCTTTAACGGAAGATGCACCATCGGTTACGATTGACAAGGTGGAAAAAGATATGGATTACGTACTTATTATATCCACAGTGGCCGGTGCTTGGCGATATATTATAGGTGACACCATAGCCTTTACCGATATAGAACAGGCCGAAATTAAAATAACCGGTCGTACCAAGTTCTTTTTGAACACAGTAGGCTCCCAACTTTCCGTTAACAAATTGAACGATGCCGTAAAATACTTGGAAGGGGAACTGAACATAAAAGTACCAGAGTTTACTCTTTGTGCCAAACGCTTCGATGATGGGTTTTACCATTCATGGTATTTAGGTTCCGATAAAGAACTGGACCAGGAGAATACCGCGGAGATTTTGGATAATTATCTAAAAAATGCCAATAAAAATTACAAGGTTGCCCGTAGCAAGGCCTTGGAGGGGGTAAAGGTTCATTTTGTACCGCAAGATATGTTCGCGGATTGGAGCGGTGCCAACAAGAAAAAAGGCGGGCAGGTAAAAATGGAAAGGGTAATGGGAGAGGAGCGCTTTAAGGAATGGGAGGATTTTGTGTCCCAACAATTATAGAAGGTCGTTCTCCCTTAAGGAATCTTGCTCTTTTACCATTTCCATAATCTCATCCGGAGAAAGATAGTATTGTTTGATCCGGTCTTTGTATGTATTGTCTATATTGGCATGGTTCAAGATAAAACGTTTCGTTTTCAAGATATAATCCGACATACCTCGACATACCGCAAACGAATCGGCGGATCGCTCCGCTTTTTTTACAAATTCTTTGAGCATTACATATCTAATTCCAAACCCCATTAAGTTTAAATTTCCGCGTTGTTGGTAATCCATTACATGTCCGAGCTCGTGCCCGATCCATCCAATTAGGACATCTTTGGGTACATTTACTGTTTTAAACTCTTCGCCCGATATTTTGAACTTTTTACTGATCAGTATAACATAGCTCCGCTTGCTCCGGGATTTTAAAAGCCCGCTCCAGGTAGGCTGTGCCAGCATTACCGATTTTTTGATACTATTCTTAAACTTGAATTCAATGGGGATTCCATTAAGTTCGGGAAAATAGCTCAGCGCAATTTTCACCTCTTCTCGTATGTTTTCGGGAACGGTATTTTTGGTTTTTTTCAAAATAACGATAATTGTAAGGGAACAGATAAAGAACAATAAAAGTAGCAGTAGTCTTTTTCTCAAAATCAAGGATTAAAAAAAGGGCAAAACCATGTTGCCCCTTTTAGTTGATTAACTATTTTTTTTAGAATTGATATCGCAATCCAAGGGCAATATCCAGATCAAGATCATCGGAATAGTTGTCATTGAAGCCTATTTCTGGCCTCATATCCAGAGAGATCAGTAGTGGAATATCAAAATCGTATTCAATTCCAATGTCTCCGGCTATAAGTGCAAAAGCACCATCATTGCCACCGGCATCAAAAGAACCGATACCACCACCGGCACCAACATACCAATGGAAACCACCATCAATAGGCATAACCCATTGGTACAGCCCTACTAATTTAAACGCTTCAACATTATTGGAGTCCCTCCAACCAAGGTCGAATTCCAATCTATTGTTCTCTTTTAAGTATCGCTGATAGGAAATCTCGCCTCCAAAACCATCGTTGTCACCTACTCGAATACCCAAGGCATTCTTGGAAATGCTCTGTGCACTCATGGCAGTTGCTCCAATAAAAAATAGAATAAAAAGTAAATTTTTCATGATTGTTTTATTTTGATACAAAGGTAGTCTTGCTGCGGTTTTGGCTTGTCTTATATCATTTAATGATTGATGCAAACCATAAATAAGTAAACTAAATGAGGGGTTTGAAAAATTTGAAGAGCCCTTCGAGAAATTTAAGCCAAAGACTACGGTTTTGGAACCTTTCCAACGTAACTTCATCCGCTTTTTTGCATATTCTATCAAACTCGAGCGTAAGTTCCTTATTGGTTCCTTTATCGTACATTAGAATGTTGGTCTCGTAATTGAGTTCAAAGCTCCGAATGTCAAAATTTCCCGAACCAATAGAGACCAAATCATCATCGACCACCATAATCTTACTGTGTGAAAAATCTTCCCGTAAATAAATTTTCACACCTACTTGCAGCAGTTCTTCAAAATGGGAGAACATGGCAAATTTGGCGGCATTGGAATCCGACTTTTTTGGGACCAATAGTGTAATGTCCACTCCCTCGAGTGCTGTAATCTTTAAGCTTTGCAAGAACGCTTCGCCGGGCACAAAGTAAGGGTTTGCAATACGGACAGATGTTTTGGCCTGGTTCATCATCCCGATATATTGCTGCATTATGGTGGGGTGCATGGAATCTGGACCACCTGCAACAACCTGTGCATTTATTTCGCCCACAGCTTTTTGCTCGAACAAATAATCGTTAATGTTGAATTCTTCCTTTTTGCTGGCAAAAAAATAATCTTTTAAAAAGATCATGTGCAGATCGTTGACAATGGGACCTTCGAGTTTTAGGTGGGCATCTTTCCATTTGCCCAGTTCGTTTTTATGTTTGATGTACTTATCGGACACATTAACACCTCCGGTAAAGGCTACTGTATTATCGATCACCACTATTTTACGGTGGTTCCTAAAGTTTAGGGAAAACAATAGGTTCTTTAACCGAATGGGCATTATTGGATGTATTTTAACCCCGATGTCCTGAAACTGTTTTTTAGGTCGGCCCCGTAATTGGTAGCTTCCCAAGGAATCGTATAGTATCCGGATTTCCACACCTTGTTTTATTTTTTGTTCGAAGAGCCCCAACATTTTGTCCAGCAATTCGCCCTTTTCCAAAATATAGTATTGCACATGAATAAACTTTTTGGCTCTTTCCATTGCTTTAAAAAGTTCGTTGAAGGTTTCTCCACCGTCTTGCAGTACGGATACTTTGTTTCCGTGTTTTGCGGTGGTGTTGGAGCTGGCGGTAATAAGTCGGTTAAGTCTTTCCATACGGATATCATCGAACCGAGACTTAAATTTATCTTGTACCGATAGTTTGGGCAGGGCGTAGGTGTTTCTTTTTTCGAACTCTTTGGTATTGAAGAATTTGAACTTTCTACGGTTTATCCCAAAAAGATAATAGAGAATGGCCCCGAGTATGGGCAATGCAATAATGACCAAAGCCCAGCTAATAGATCGAGATGGTCTTCTTCCGTGGTAGATAACCGCTTCAATGGCCCATACGGAAGCTGCAATATATAATATGATGAAGATTGGTTTCAATGGATAATGGATAGTGTTTGCTTCTTCTCCCAAGTTAAGCAGGAATATCAAAAAAATAGGTTTTTATGATCAAAGGAATGGACGGAATAAAAAAACTCTGGCAAAAGCTTGCCAGAGTTATATGACCTAAAGATCAAAAAAAATTATTGAGGGCTGTCATCGGTGGCATCTTCTATCTTGTCCTCAACATCGTCCGCAGCATCCTCAATATCGTCACCAACATCCTCTGCAGCATCTTTTACTTCTTCTATGGCCTCTTCGGCCTTATCTTCCTTTGTTTCTCTGCAACTGGTAAAACTTAACGTAAGTGCCATTGCAATTAACATAGTGAATAAACTTATCGACTTTTTCATGGGTTCCTTGTGTTTAGGGTTAATAATTGTTTTTAGTGTGTGCAATCTTATATTTTTCTTCTTCCGGTTATCAAAGAGATGATAAACAATACAATGAATATGAAGAATAGGATTTTGGCTATACTGGCTGCTCCAGCGGCAATTCCACCAAATCCGAAAATACCGGCTATTATGGCCAATATAATAAAGGTAACTGTCCAACGTAACATAATGATAGTGTTTTTAATTAATGTCCGACTATCTCTTAATCAGTACATTACAAATATCGGTTGGTTTGGGTCGGGAGTTTGTCGCGTATGGTTTTAATCTTGACTCAAAAGATAATTGGCGATGCAAAAGGATCGTACAACAGTGCTTTTAAAGATACTGTGTTCCCAAAAACGGGCTTTTTTTCCGAATAAAGAACCTGTCGGTCATTCGATCGGCGATCAAATTGACCTGTTTTGGATTGTTGATAATGTCCGACAAGCTCTCTTTGGAGGATTCTTTTTGCAGCCATGTGGATGCGCTCCCTTTGGGAACAATGACCGGCGCCAGATTACTTATGTTGTGATAACTGGAAATAAACGGATCGGTTTGGTTCACCATGAGCGCTGTGCACAAAAAACCATCGTTTAGCCTATTATAGGTGCCCGCAAGGTAGAATGGTTTTTTGGATGTCTGCTGTATGTGGTAACCATGGGTGCTCCCATTTTCCAGCAAATAGGTGTAAAAGCCGGTAACAATGATCAAACAGCGTCTTTGGGCAAAGGAGTCCTTCATCCAGCCAACGCTGTTGAGCTCTTCCAATTTTACGTTCAAGGAATTTGTATTTTCCTGAAAAATATGCCAGTCCTCTTTAAAGTCCTGTGGCATAAGTCCCCAAATGGCAAATGTAATCTCTTTTGGGTCTTCCATGGTGACCACGCTAAGACTGGTTTCATGAAAACCGTTGATAACTGGGTTTGGTCTGTATAAATTTGGATATCTGAAGGGTATCCCAAACTCCTTTTCTATCGTTTCCCTTCCTGCATCATTTGAAAGTTTGTAAATCATAATCTTCGTTAATGGCTCCAAGTAAGCAGCAAACGATTAAAAAGATTGACTCAAACCGTTTTAATCGTGTTGCTTTTGATAAATTTTTGTCAAAACTGTGCCAAAGGCAGACCCATGGTTGTGCAAGTACCAACAAAACCTATCTTTATGGATCGGGAACAATAGTTAAACAAAAAGTAGGGAGACTTTTTAATGATTACAATAAAAGTAAGTGCTCAGGATACCGCCGAGTCGGTAGAGCAGATCAAAGAAGTGAT
Source organism: Algicola sp. (assembly GCA_018222835.1). Lineage (GTDB taxonomy): Bacteria > Bacteroidota > Bacteroidia > Flavobacteriales > Flavobacteriaceae > Flagellimonas. Next base: position 86,459 of record JAAEZN010000004.1, read on the forward strand.
TGGAGGCGAGATTAAGGAGCGGTGGGGACAGTACTCACTGGAAGTTTCCAATAACAAGGCGAACGGCTGCATTCGTTTTATAACCTTTGATTGGGGCGTGAGCCTTTTGGAACTCGACATCACTTTTTTTGATGAGATCTTGATACAGGTGGATACCTCGGAGTATAACCCGATCAGCTTTTACTATTGTCTCGAAGGATATTGCGGACATAAGTTCGGGTACCAACCAAAAGACGACATCAAGATCATGGAACAATTTCAATCGGTGATCTTGACCAACCGCGACGGGGGTATAAGCGATAGATATTTTCCAAAAGATGTAAAGATTTTCCAAACGGTGATCCAAGTGCGCAGAAAATCATTTTTGCGCAAAAGACTGAACCAGGGCGAAGAACTGAACAAACAGTTGTACCGTGTGTTTTTAGATACCGATTACGAAAAGGTATTTGCTTATTACGGCTCGTACAACCTTAAAATTGCCGAGGTAATATCACAAATAAAAAAAGTAAAGGCAAAAGGCATGGTCCGTATTATGATGATCGAGGGGTTTGTATATCAGATCCTGTCCATGCACATTTTGCAGCACAACAAAGAGGTGCAGAACAAGAGGCCACAGACCAACTTGCTTAAACGAGAGTTAAAGACCATACGGAAATATGCCAAAAAAATAGAAAAGAACATTGCCAAGGATTTTTCCCTAGAAGAGATTTCCGCGGAAACAGGTCTTACCCAAGCAAAGCTACAGGAAGGGTTTAAGTTGCTCTATAATAAAACGGTAACGGAGTATATTCGCCACGCACGTTTGGAACTGGCCCGTGATTATATTGCAACTACCGAGATGAATATCTCCGAGGTGGTCTATTCCATCGGGTTTACCAGTAGGAGCTATTTTTCCAAGATCTTTAAAGAGAAATATGGGTTGAGCCCGAGCGAATTTAAAAACAGTAAAAGGAGCGCAGAGGTTGTGGGGCAGGGATTGCAGTGATCTTAAGGCCCAACGGACATACCGCAATTGGGCATGTAGAGCCGCTCTAGGTCGCTAATGCCTTGGTACACATGCGTTACCTCCACGCAAAGGGACGGGTCCGGGGCATCTATCCTAAAGGATAGCAACAACTTTTTTTTATCCACGTACAGATTGCCATGGTCCAAGGGCCGGGGCAGGGACAGCATTTTAATAATATGGGGCTGCAGGGTACCGGGCATTTGGAACAGAAAGGAAAAACTGAATACCAGATTGTCCAGTACCGTTATTTTGGCCAAGTCGTTGTATGGTTTTTTTTGAAGAACAATGCGGCTTTGGAACCGTTGCACTTGGTTAAGGAACTGCCCGTTTTGGTAGTGGTTGATCTTTAGGGTTGCAAAGGTGATCTGCAGTTGAGCAGGGGAGGTTTGGTTAAGGAAGTGGGTAAAAGTAGATGAAATATGTAGTGATGGCATGGTAGAATATTTGATTTTGGGATTTTGACATTTAAAAAGTAAGCAAAATATTTCAAAATAACACCAAATGGTGTTTTTATTCAATTTTGGGAATGGGCAATTTGCCATTATGCTGAAAGATTTGACAAAAGAAGAGGAACAGTTCCTTTTTAAGTTTGGCGAGCAGATACGGTGTTTGCGTAGAGAAAAAGGGATGACTCAAGCGGATTTGGTGTTTGAAGCCAAAGTTCATGGAAATATGATAGGTAGAATAGAACGAGGTGAACGGGCAGCTAATCTTCTTCAACTCCACAAAATTGCAAAGGCACTTGATGTTGATGTTTCAAAACTTTTTGAGTTTAGGGATTGATTTTTAGAAAATCACAATGATCATCGGTTTTATTGCTACTTTGGGTGCGTAGAGATGTATTACGATTCTATAAACAAGTTGTGTACAATTAACACTCTTAACGGACATACCGTCCAAAACTAAATCATACGCAAACCGTCTGCAATAATTCTAGAATGATGCAATTATGGTGTATATTTGCATCAAATAATAAAATTATGTCTAGACAAAGTATTTCATTTACAAAACCGAATGACGAGTGGCTAAAAGCCCAAGTGGACAATAAAGAATATTCAAGTAAAAGTGAATTGGTTAACGACTTGATTAGACAAGCTCGAAAGCAACAAGTTCAAATCGACTGGATTAGGGCGAAACTGGAAAAAGCAGAAAAAAGCGGGTTTACGAATGACAGTAAAGAAAGTATTTTGGCTCAATCAAAGTCATTGCTAAATGGCTAAATACAAACTGACAAATGAAGCAAAAAATGACTTAATTCGAATTCATCACTACGGAGTTGGAAAATTTGGAACGACACAAGCGGACAAATATTTCGAATCCTTTTTTGGGTATTTCGACATTATTGCCGAACGACCTTTTTCCTTTGAATCAGTTGACTATATAAAAAAAGGATATAGACGATGCATATGTGGAGTTGATAGTATTTATTATAAAATCAATGAAGACATTGTCGAAATAATGGCAATCGTCGGAAGACAAGATTTAAATGAAAAACTATAACCGAGTTAATAAAAACTATTCCTAACAACGGGTATAAGTAATTGCTCGTCCCTGCCTACCCTTCGGCTACGCTCAGGGCAGGCTTCCGGACCCCGATAGCTGTTGGGCCGAGGATTTTCGGTTTGGTGTGTACGTGCAGTTAACCGTTAAACCATGCAACGAAACCGCCTCAGAAATCGTTGTTCGTAAGCTGAAAAGGCAAAATCCATTTATTACCATATGACAATTATAAACTGGACTTAAACAAGTAATTTGGCTCAAATAGAATTGAACAATTGAAAACAATCTTTGACAAAAATATTCGGGAAGAACTAATCGATAGAATTGACAAAATCAGCGAAAATAATAAAGCCGAATGGGGTAAAATGAGTCTTATCCAAATGCTCAAGCACAATACTTATTGGAACAAATGGATTCTCGGAAAAGAGGATCACACGTACAAACAGGCTTTTATAGGAAAAATATTTGGGAAAATTGCTCTAAAGAAAATGATAAAGGACGAAAAGCCTTTGGATAAAAATATTCCGACTTCCGACCAGTTTAAAGCGAAGGAATCGACTGGTAATATCGAATCTGAAAAATCGGACTGGATTTTATTGGTTAAACAGTATGAAAGCTATAATAATCCTAGCTTCATCCACGATTTTATTGGCAAAATGACCAAAGAACAAATTGGGATATTGGTTTACAAACACACCGACCATCATCTAAGACAGTTCGGAATATAAAAAAAGCCAGTTGCCTACAATGTGCAACCGCTATTTATTTACGCAAGTATATTTTTTAAGGAGTTCATCGTTCGTTACGCTTTGGTCGGTGGATTCGACTAAGCCTGAATCCACTCGGAATTGCTGACATCCGTTCCTAACCAAATCACTTTTTAATTGCGGCACGAAGACCCAATTAACCAACCTTAGCTGCCGTGCGCCGTGAATGAAAATGAAAGCGTACATTATTAAGTGGCCAAAAGTAATTTGTCCACGTTCCCCTGCACTTCACTATATTTAAATAAATTTAAATCCGCTGCGTGCTGAACGTAACTCCGTTTAGCTTTGTGTTGCCAATAAGTATGACCAACTTCACGAATGAAAAAAATCTACGAACTTAAATTTGTTGAAAAACTATTTGACAAAATGAGCAGTTCGTATTCGAAAATGAATTACATAACCTCATTTGGATTTAGTGAAAGATGGAGACGACAGTGCGTTGAGGAAATCGGAATTGAAAAAGGAAAAACTGTTGTTGATTTAATGAATGGAATGGGAGAATGTTGGAAACATATCCTTAAAAAATCGGACAAAAGCTCAAAGCTAATTGGACTTGACTTTTCGACAGAAATGGTTAATCGAGCAGAAAAGAATAAACTGAATTTTAAAGACTCAAAAATTGAAATTCTAAAAGAAAATGTCTTTGAGAATTCTATTGTCAACCAAAGTGCAGACTTTGTTATTTCTGGTTTCGGATTAAAGACATTTAATGATGAACAGCTTGAAAAATTAGCAACTGAAGTTGACCGAATTTTAAAACCAAACGGAGAATTTTCACTAATTGATGTTTCTGTTCCAAAAAGTAAATTTTTAAAGCCATTTTATATGTTTTACCTAAAAAGGGTTATCCCGATTTTAGGAAAACTATTTTTGGGTAGTCCAGAAACGTATAAAATGTTAGGAGTTTATACAGAAGAGTTTGAAAACTCAAAAAATGTATATCAAATTTTTAATCGACCTGAATTTAAAGTGGAGTATGTGGAATATTTTTATGGTTGCGCAACTGGAATTAAAGGAATAAAAATAAAATAACTATTGGCTATAAGTAATTGCAAAGTTAAGTGCCAACCAATGCAACTAAATCATAGCCGACCGATGTACATAATTTAACCAATCAAAAACGTGAAAAAAATAAACCTTATTTTATTGTTTTTAATACCGATCTTAAGTTTCGGACAGACAGAAAAAGAGACTGCTAAAAAAGTTTCGGGTGAATTTGAGAAGTACTTTAACTCAAATGAATATCAAAAGATTTTTGACTTGTTCTCACCTATAATGAAAAGTGCTTTGCCACTTGAACAAACAATTGACTTTTTAAGAGGGTTGAGAACCCAAGCGGGAAAAATCGAAAAAAGAGAGTTTGTAAAATACAAGCAGACTTATGCTTCGTACAAAACAACCTTTGAGAGAGCGGTTTTTGCGGTAAATATTTCGCTTGATAATAACGCTGAAATCAACGGACTTTTTGTTAAACCTTTTAAAGAGGACAATCTTCCCAAACTTGAAAGGAATATAACGGAAATGATTTTGCCATTTAATGGCGAGTGGACAGTATTTTGGGGCGGAGATACGGAAGAATTGAACTATCACGTGGAAAGCGAAGCTCAAAAGAATGCGTTCGATATTCTAATCACAGGCCAAAACGGAAAGACTTTTAAAACAGATGGAAAAACAAATGAGGATTATTATGCTTTTGGAAAAGAATTAATTGCACCTTGTGATGCGGAAGTGGTTTTAGCAGTTGACGGAATAAAAGACAACATACCAGGAGAGCTAAATCCTATTTATGTTCCAGGAAATACGGTAATTTTAAAAACAGCGAATAGCGAGTTTTTATTTTTTGCTCATTTCAAGCAAAATTCGATCGTTGTAAAAGAAGGACAAAAGGTAAAACAAGGAGAATTATTGGGGCTTTGCGGAAACTCAGGAAATTCTTCAGAAGCCCACCTACATTTTCATATCCAAAATGTAGAAGATATGAACAAAGCGACTGGAGCTAAATGTTATTTTGACGAGATAATCGTGAATGGGCAAACAAAGAAAGATTACTCGCCAATAAAAGGAAATAAAATTGAAAACAAATAAAGACTACTGGCAACAATAGCCATAAGTAATCGTTTGTTCTCGCCAACCCATCGACTGTGCTCAGGACAGGCTTCTGAACCCCGATAGCTACCGAGGTGCGGGTTTTCGGTTTGGTGTGTACTTTAAGCAACTGTTCATGGCCTAACCATTGGTAACAAGCAAATAAAGCAATATGAAAAAGATTGGATTAATTGGAGGAATGAGTTGGGAATCCTCTGTTGTCTATTATGAGTTAATAAATCGGGAGATTAGAAAAAAACTTAAAGGCTTTCATTCTTCTAAATGTATTTTAGAGTCTGTAGATTTTGCAGAAATAGAAGAGCACCAAAAAAGCAACAATTGGGAAAAATTGGATGAACTAATGGTCATCGCCGCGCAAAATTTAGAAAAAGCAGGTGCTGAATTAATAGTTTTATGTACAAATACAATGCACTTGTGTTCCGATAGCATAAAAAGGGAAACATCTGTTCCTTTTATGCACATAGCGGACGCAACAGGAGAAGAAATCAAAAAGAAAAATATTGGAAAGATTTTACTATTGGGAACTAAATTCACAATGGAAAAGGATTTTTATAAAAAGGTGCTGAAAGAAAAGTATAATATTGAAACAATAATCCCATCAGATTCGGATAGGGAAATTGTTCATCAAATCATATACAATGAATTGGTACATGGTGTTATTACTGAAAGTTCTAGAAAAAAATACCTCAAAATAATAGAAAAGGCAACCCGAAACGGGGCCGAAGGAGTAATTTTAGGCTGCACAGAAATCCCTTTGCTCATAAAAGAGGATGATTGTGCAATACCTGTTTTTGACACAACTAAAATACATGCGAAAAAAGCTGTAGAGATAAGTTTAGAATAAAAGCCAGTTGCCGATAATGTATAACCACAATTTATTAGCGCAGGTATATTTTTTTAAGAGGTTGATCGGTCGCTACGTTTTGGTCGGCGGATTCGATTATTCTTCGACTTCGCTCGGGACAAACTGAATCCACCCGGAATGGTTACTTGATCCTAAGCTAAAAATTAAAGCATATTAACCCGTAACCGACGGTTGTACGTGACCGTTGGGCATACATTAAAAAGATAAAAACACATGTTTAGAACCCTTATATTTTTAATTATAATTTTTATTTCCTCACAAGAGCGATTAATAGGGCAAGAAAATAGTATTTATATCAAGGCTGGCTTGTTGTATGATAGTAAAGAGAATAAGTTGTTAAAAAACAAGCTTATACATATTCAAGGAACGAAAATTATATCTGTTGGAGAATTTAAATCTTTGCCCAAAAACAGCCAGGCCATCGATTTAACCGAGTACACTGTTCTTCCAGGGTTAATAGATGCACACACACATGTTCTTTTTTCTCAAGATGCCAACGAGGATTTTTCAGAACATAGCATACAGTCCTTAACTATGGAAAGTGATGCTTTAAGAGTCCTTCGGGGTTCTAAAAGAGCCAAAAGTTATTTAGACCAAGGAATAACTAGTATTAAAGATTTAGGAAATTCAGGCTCATATCTTGATGTAGCCCTTCGAAATGCCATTAACGAAGGAACGATCGAAGGGCCGCGTATTTTTGCTTCTGGACCTATTTTGGCTGCAAATGGAGGTCAAATTTATGGTGTATTGCCTCAACACCAGAATATAATAGATTCAGAATATCGAATAATAACTAGTCCTGAAGATGCAAAAAATGCTGTCCGCGAACATGTGAACCAAAATGTTGATTTAATTAAAATATGTGCCGATAATCTTCCAAATAAAACATTTTTAACCATAGATGAAATAAAAGCTATTGTTCGGACGGCACACTCTTACAATTTAAAAGTAACAGCTCATTGTGTCACCAACCAATCAGCATGGAATGCGATCGAAGCTGGTGTTGATGGTATTGAACATGGGTTTAATCTAGCTGACAGTACAATAACTAAAATGGCAGAAAAACAAATTTACCTAGTACCCACAGAAAACAGTAAGGATTATATGAATACCTATGTTAAACTTGCCGGTTATGGTGAAACAGGGTGGATTGATAACTATCAGAACATAATGAAGGATAGGTTGAACAGGGCAATTGATAAAGGAGTGCCGGTTGTAGCCGGTTCTGATAATTATACGGATATAAAAGTATCTAGAGGAGAATCGTCAACAGACATGTTTCGGTATTATTTTGAAGCAGGAATGAAACCATTGAATATACTACAGTCCAGTACATACATTTCTGCTTTTCACTTAAACAAAGAAAACGATATTGGCTATATACGCCCCCGAGCCAATGCGGATATTATAGCTGTGAAAGGAGATATTATCAATGATTTTATTTCTACTATGGAAAACGTTGAATTCGTAATGAAGGATGGAAAGATTTATGAAAATAAAACCGATTAAAGCTTATATTAAAAAACGAAAAACAACAATGGCAGGTAATGGCTTGTTTCCATTAACCCATCGACTGCGAAACTTGGCGCGTACTTATATGGTTAATTGCTAAATCAAGATAATACTCATGGCCGATACCGTTAGTTGGCATTTGTAAAAACAAAAGATGAAATCAAACATTGAAATAATAAAAGAACTGTACGAAGATTTTTCAAAAGGAAATATTGATGGCATAAAAGAGAAGTTCGCGCCTCAAATAAAATGGACTCAGATGAAGGGATTTCCAAATGGCGGTAATCATATAGGATTTGAAAATGTCCAAAGAAATGTATTTCAAAATTTTAGTCTTAATTGGACGAATTGGTCAGCCAATGTCAATGAACTCGTTGATGCAAACGAATCTGTCTTTGCAATTGGTAAATATGAAGGAATATTTAATGAAACTGGAAAATCATTGGAGGCAGACTTTATTCATAGATACGTTATAGAAAAAGATAAGATAATCGAGTTTGCGCAATACACGGATACTTATCTTATAGCAAAAGCTATGAGCAATAATGTTATCTAACAATGTGTATAAGTATTAAGTATAATGCAAAAGTATAACCACATAATAAAGGTCAGTGCCAAACAAAAAAATATGCTAAAAAAGACATCCATTATCTTTTTTCTTTTCGTAATAGTTTTCACAAAAGGTTATTCTCAGGAAATAAGAGTGTTACGACAGAAAATAGATAGTATTATAAATACAAAAAATGCAATTGTAGGAGTCGCAATTAATGGGGTTGATGATACACTAAGCATTAATGGTGAAAGACGCTTTCCAATGCAAAGTGTTTTTAAATTTCCAATTGCATTGACAATTTTATCCGAAGTAGATAAAGGGAATCTTGCACTTGACCAAAAGATCGACATCAAGAAAAGTGAATTATTGCCCGGGCTATGGAGTCCAATACGAAAAAAATATCCCGAAGGGGCTACACTTACTCTTGCGGAAATTATTGAATACACTGTAGCTTTAAGTGACAATGTTGGCTGTGATGTTTTACTGAAATTGCTCGGAAAGCCACAAGACGTTGAGAATTATTTTTCAAGTCTTGGTTTTAGGGATTTTGCCGTCAAAATAAATGAGGAGACTATGCAGGGTAATTGGGAATTGCAATTTCTAAATTGGACTACACCAAAAGAAGCAAATAAAATACTGACAACATTTTATGAAAATAAAGGTGGTTTACTTTCTAAAGAAAGCTATGACTTTATATGGAACATAATGAAAGGGACCAAAACAGGGAAGAACAGGCTAAGGGGGCAATTGCCAGAAGAAACAATAGTTGCACACAAAACAGGATGGTCGGGAAAGAATAAAGAAACAGGTATAACTGCTGCGGTAAACAAC
>JAAEZN010000072.1:0-6604 GCA_018222835.1 Algicola sp.
TTTTGAATAGAGAGCAATTGGAGACCTTAAAAGATGCTCCGGTCGAGGAATCCCATTTGGCAAAAGCTCGTGACCTATACATGGCTTCTTTCTACCTACGGGGAATGAACTGGATGGATATGGCTTTGTTGAAAGGGGATAATATACAAGGTGACTTGGAGCGGATAATGTACATACGGTCCAAAACAAGGAATAAAATGTTTTCCATCAAAATAACCCCTGCCTTAAGGCAAATTCTACTTGCTTATAACGATGGGAAAATAAAAGAAGATGATTTTGTATTTCCCATCCTTACCAGAGATATTTCCCAAGATCAAATCCACGAAACCATAAAAAACAAAAGAAAAAGACAGAACGTTTACTTAAAGCGTTTAGCAGACAGATTGGAACTTCCAAAATTCACCATTTACAGTGCCAGACATACCTATGCCAATATCCTTAAAAGAAGCGGTGCTCCGAGCAATGTGATACAAGACAGTCTCGGGCACACTACCGAAGCCATGACCCAAGCCTATCTTAGTTCATTTGAAACCAATATCATTGATGACTATGATGCTAAAATCATGTCTTAAGTTTCATTTTGAATGAAGCTTTTTTTCTCATTTGATTAAAATTCCGCTTTTTCTTTTTCTCCCTAACCACAAAAAGTGCCCGAGAGGGCACTAAATTCCAAGTCGGAAATTCCATTTTTTGAGATTTCAGTCTCATAATAAGGTCCATTAACTTTGCCAATAAAAAAGACCAAGAATGGGACGCCTTGACGAAAGAAGGTTTGCTTTCTCAATATTGTCTTATAAAACTGACGTTTTATAGAAGAACCAAACTAAAAATATTATGTGACGTTATTCTACCCCCATTTCATCTTCTGCAACCGAACCGCATTTAAAATAGCAAGCAACGCCACACCCACATCGGCAAATACCGCTTCCCACATCGTGGCCAAACCACCTGCACCAAGAATAAGCACAATTATTTTCACCCCAAATGCCAAGCCAATATTTTGCCAAACGATGCTTCGGGTAGAACGCCCAATTTTAATTGCCCTGGCAATCTTGCTTGGTTGGTCTGTTTGGATGATAACATCTGCCGTCTCTATGGCAACATCGCTACCCAAACCACCCATTGCGATACCTACACCACTTGCTGCCAATACAGGCGCATCATTAATACCATCGCCTATAAAGGCTACTTTCGTTTCAGGTTGTTTTTTGAGCTCTTCGACCTCGTTTAATTTATCTTCTGGTAACAAGCCGCCTTTTGCCCAATCAATATTTAATTCTTTGGAAACTTTTTGCGTAATTGAATCTTTATCGCCTGAAAGCATTATGATTTTTGAAATACCAGCCTCACGTATTTGCATAATGGCTTGGTGGGCATCTTCCTTCAGTTCATCTGCAATGGTCACATAACCTGCGAAATTTCCGTCAATGGCGACCATTACGATAGATTCGACTATGCTATCGGTTTCAGAAGGTACTTCGATGCTGTTCGAGGTCATCAATGCTTTGTTCCCGACCAAAACGGTTTTTCCGTTGACCCTTCCTTTTAAGCCCTTTCCGGCGACTTCAGAAACTTCGGTTGCTTCCAAGTCGACACCGTCTGCTTTATATTCCAAAATTGCTTTTGCAATGGGATGTGTGGATTGTTCTTCCATCGCCATCAGGTATTGCATAAATTCCGCTTCCGCGAAAGCGGATTTATTGACCACTTCCTTAATCTTAAAGACCCCTTTGGTAACAGTTCCCGTTTTGTCCATTACTACCGTGTTAACTTTGGTCATTGCGTCCAAAAAGGATGCGCCCTTAAACAGAATCCCGTTTCGGGATGCTGCACCAAGACCACCGAAATACCCCAATGGAATGGAAATGACCAACGCACAGGGACAGGAAATTACCAAGAAAATTAACGCACGATAAAGCCAATCCCTAAATACATAATCGTCCACAAAAAAGTAAGGCAAAAACGTTAAACCAATAGCCAGAAATACAACGATAGGTGTGTAAATCCGTGCAAACTTTCTGATGAACAGTTCAGTCTTTGATTTACGGGCGGTGGCATTCTGCACCATATCCAGAATACGGGCAATGGAACTGTCCTTAAATTCTTTGGTGGTTTCCACCTCTATGACACCATCGAGATTGATGCTTCCCGCAAAAACCTTTTCGCCTTTCGCAATGGTATCGGGCTTGCTTTCACCAGTTAAAGCTGTGGTGTTAAACGACCCTTTATCTGAAAGTAAAATACCATCGAGTGGTACTTTCTCGCCCACGCGCACTTGAATTTTCTCGCCAATCTCGACGGTTTCAGGATTGACAGAGACAAAATCATCATCACGATAGACCAATGCTTCATTAGGGCGCACATCGAGTAGTGCTTTAATATTTCTTTTGGCACGGTTGACCGCTGCATTCTGGAACAGTTCGCCTACGGCATAGAACAGCATAACCGCCACACCTTCGGGATATTCGCCTATGGCAAAAGCCCCCAAAGTGGCAATGGACATCAAGAAAAATTCCGTGAAGAGGTCGCCTTTTAAGATGCTGTTCCAACCTTCTCGTATGACAGGAAATCCAACCGGGATATAAGCTACCGTATACCAGACAACGCGAATCCAACCTTCAAAAAAAGGAAAAGCATCAAAATAATCAATAGCAATACCAGCAATTAGCATCACAAAGCTGAAAATGGCAGGCAAGTAAGTTCTGAAGTTTGACAATTCTTCCGGACTGCTGTGATTGTGTCCGTCATCGTGGCTGTGCTCGCCTTTATGTTCCTTAGGGTCTAAATCACGTAAGTTTATTTTTTTCTTTTTCATCTATTCTACTATCCAAATTTTTGCTTGTTCTTTATCTTTTAAATCGAAGTATTTTACTTCCGAGCTTGTAAAAAAATCCGTTGCCTTTGCAGCCCATTCCTGCCATTTTTTGTTACCGACAAATGCCATTTTTCCATAGTCGTCAATATGTGCGGCGTCAGTTTTTATGTCTTCCCAAAATCCTTTAAGGGTGTAGCCTTCAAAATTTTCCATTTCAAAATAAAAGTCCACTTTATGACCCGTATCTATAATTTGGTGTATGCGTTCGTGAACGGTCTTTAAATTTTCTTCATTTAATTTGCCCGATAGCTTTGCGGCAATAAGGTTTTCTTTTTTTGTTTCTATAAATTGTATCATAACTTCTTATTTTTCAGCGTTCAAAGTACAGGTTTAAACCGTGTAATGGAAGTGCAATTATTGCCCACTACATTTCTCACAAATGCCTTTCAGAACCAAATTTGCGTCTTCCGCTATGTAGCCGTCAGGAAGGTTGATATGTGGAATCTTATGTTCTGTCAAACACACGGTCTCATCGCAGTTGTTGCAATGAAAATGCAGGTGCAAGTCCTGTTCAAGGTCGCAATTACATCCCGGTTCGCACAAGGCGTATTTCTGTATTCCCGTGCCGTCGTCTATTTGGTGTACCACACCTTTATCCTCAAAGGTTTTAAGGGTGCGGTATAGGGTTGTTCTTTCCGCTTTCGCGAAAGCGGTCTCAATATCCGTTAACGAAATGGCCACTTCCTTTTCTGCCAAATATTTGTAAATGAGTATTCGCATTGCTGTAGGGCGAACACCGTTTTCGTTCAATCTTTGTTCTATTTCTTTCATTATTTATCGAGATTCTTTTTAATGTTTTTTGCTTTGGTAAAGGCTTCCCAGCCTTCTTTTGCCGCATAGGGAACTATCAATAATGCCGCTACAGGGTCGGCCCACCACCAGCCCAACCATTTCACGAGCAGCAGACCTAATAGGACTACCACGGTTTGATATAGGCAGATAAAAGTGTCCTTGGCATCCGCTAACAGCGCGGGACTATCCAGTTTATTTCCGTATTTCCTTTTGTAAAAAATCAATATGGGATTTACAACCAATGATACCATCAGTATCACAATGCCAATCGTGGACCAGGAAGCCGTTTCTTGACTAATCAGTTTTGATATGGAATCATAGGATATAAAAGCACAGATGAGCGCAAAGGATATCGCAATGACGTAAAGCGTTATCATTTTTCTTTTCTCTACACGCCTTTCATCGATGCCCTTAATTTCGCCGTGCAATCGCCAGCCCAATGTTCCGGCACTTATCACCTCGATGGTACTGTCAAGCCCCCAGCCTATCAACGCCGAACTGTTTGCGGTAAATCCTGCGATTAGCGATACGACCACTTCTATGACATCATAGATGACGTTCCAAATTTGAAGTGTACGTGCTTCCTTTAAATTTTGTTTTCTCTCGGTTTCCATATAATTAGTGACTATGTTCTGATTCGCCTTTTTTCATTTCAGCCATTAAGTAGTAAGCATTATTAAAGGCATATTTCGCATTAGATTTTTGTTCTGTTAGAAAATCAATGGGAATCCAATCCCCATCTTGAGCCCCTTTTGTTACTTCATTAGGTGTAAAAGACCAGTCATCACCTTCCTTTTCAACCGAAAACACAAAAAACCGGTTACCATCAGCAGCTATGGCACTTTCGGGTATCGCCAACGTCTTATTGTTGTCTGTTTGTATGCGCCCTTGGATGTACATTCCGGGTATCAGGTTACCTTCCTTGTTCTCAATTTCTGCGTGAACGTGTATCGCTTTTGGGTTCTGCTCAAAAGTCTTTCCTACGGAATAGATTTCTGCGGTCAGTTCCTTTCCGGGAATGGATTGGACATTGAACGTCACTTTCTGACCTTCCTTAACCTTATAGACATCTTTTTCAAACACCATCAAATCAGCGTGAACGTGATGCGTGTCCACGATTTCCATTAGGTCGGTCTGCGGTTCTACATACTGCCCTGTTTTGACCTCTACCTTTTGTACAAATCCTTGGATGGGACTTCTGAGCGCCACACGCTGGTAAATCGTTCCGTTTCTTACGCCCGATGCGCTAACGTTTAGTTGTTGCTGTTGGGCTTCAAGACCATTTACCATACTTCGGGATGCTTGGTATTCGGCTTCTGCCTTTTGGAAATTAGCACCACTTCCTACACCTGCATCGTAGAGGGTTTTTTGTCGTTCAAATTCTTTCTTTAGGAATTGACTATTACTGTATGCATTTAGGTAATCGGTTTGTTTTTGAATGATGTTGGGATGCGAAAGGTAAGCGACTGTTTGCCCTTTGTTGACCTTATCGCCTTCGATAACTTCAATGGAAACTACGTTTGCACCTACAACCGTTGTGATGGTTGCTTCGTTTTGTGGTGGGACTTCCAACTGGCCATTCGCTTCCACATACCCGCTCATATTTCGCATTTGTAAGGTATCGATTTGCATTTGCAGGGCGTCGAACTGTTTTGCTGTGAGCATCACTTCTTCGGCCTCGCCTTCTGTGAGTGTTTCTTCTTGTTGGGCTGTTGTGGATTTAGAGTCGCTACAAGAGGTTAACCCTAAGAGCATCGCCATCACTCCGATAACTGTATATTTTGATATATTTTTCATTATTGTTTAAAATATTGTAGTTCAAAAACTGATTTTAGATAATTGTCGAGCGCATCCAGGGCATCCATTTCGGTATTTATGGCATCCCGTATGATTTGCGTGAACGCTGCATAGTCCACCGCGCCTTCCTTGTAGGCAAGCAGCGCACCTTTGCGTTGCTCTTCAGCAAGAGGCAAGGCTTTATCCCTGTAAAATTGCCAAGATGTTTCCCACTTTTGATAGGACTGTAAGGACTGCTGATATTCGGATTGCAATTGGCGTTGTGTATAGTTAACATTTGTCCTTGCGATTTCGCTATCGATTTTAGCGGCCTTCGCTTGGCTACGTTCTGTACCAGAAAACAAGGGAATGGAAATACCAGCTTGATAGCTGTAAAACCCACTATTGCCGTTCACTCTTTGAAGTCCGCCCTGAAGATTAAACTTAGGAAGCAAGTCAGAACGGGCTGCATCATAATTTGCCTCAGCTTCATCAATTTGCTTTTGTGAAAGTTTAATTTCGGGATGATTTTCCACTGTTGTGGGTACGCCCAATACGGCAAATTCACTTTCGTCAAGCGATTTAGGTACAGTATAGAAAATGTCCGAAACAAGCCATAGGTTCAATTTTTGTAGAGCAATGGCGTAATCGCTTTCGGCCTGTTGCAATTTGTTGCGGATTTGCAATGCCTGATTTGTAGCTGATGAATATTCCAAGCGTGAAATGGCTTCTACCTCATAATTAAGCGCAATGGCTTTTTCAAATTGTGAATAGATAGAATCCAGTTCTTGGTACAGTTCAAATTTCTGCCGCTGCTGATAAGCTTGCGACCACGCCTTTTTAACTTCCTGTTCCACTTGAAGTTCAGAAAGGTCAAGAGCTGTTTCGGCCAAAGCGATACGTTGCTTTTGCAGACGCTTTTTCGCACCTATGCCGAATAAGTTGATATTCTGTTGCCCTAAACCAACCAATGTATAAATACCCTGACCATCCGATATTTCCTCGCCACCCGTAAATACTTGGGTATTTCCAAAATCGTAAGCTGTGCCTTTTAGGGCAGTCTGTCTTTGTATTTCCAACTGTTTCGTTTTCAAGAGCGGATAGTTTTCCTTAGAAATTGCTACCGCTTTTTCCAATGATATTACTTGCAGGGAATCATTC
>JAAEZN010000072.1:6614-18504 GCA_018222835.1 Algicola sp.
GAATCATTCTGTGGAACTTGCTGCGCTTTCGCGAAAGCGGAAGTAAATAGCAAACAAACCACTGCCATAGCGGTAGCAAATTTTGGATTCAATTTCGCTTTTCGTTCCGAACGTTTCTCGACCCACTGATAAAAAATGGGCAGAATGAACAGCGTTAAAAGGGTTGAAGTTATCAATCCACCAATGACCACGGTTGCCAAGGGTCGTTGCACTTCCGCCCCTGCGGATGCTGAAATGGCCATAGGCAGGAAACCAAGAATATCGGTTAAGGCAGTAAGCATAATTGGTCGTATCCTTCGTTTTGTGCCTTCCACGATGCGGTCTTTTAAATTGGTCACACCTTCTTCCTTCAATTCATTTAGACCGCTTATCATTACCAATCCATTCAGAACCGCAACCCCAAAGAGCACAATAAAACCTACCCCTGCTGAAATGCTAAAAGGCATATCCCTGAGCCAGAGGGCAAACACGCCGCCAATGGTCGCCATCGGGATGGCCAGATAAATCATCAAGGTTTGGGGAAAGGATTTTAGGGCGAAATAAATCAGAATGAAAATGAGCAATAAAGCAATTGGGACAACGGTCTGTAACTTATTGCTGGCACGTTCAAGATTTTCAAAAGCACCACCATAACGAATGTAATAGCCTGCGGGTAACTCAAATTGGGTTTCCAATTTGTCCTGTATTTCTTCTACCACAGATTTAACATCACGGTCTCGGATATTGATACCTACATACGTTCGTCTGTTTGTATTGTCCCTGCTTATTTGCATTGGACCAGGTTCGTAGCTCACATTCGCAATTTCCCTTAGCGGAATTTGTGAGCCATTGGGCAAATTGATAAATAGGTTTTGGATATCCTCAATGCTCTGCCGATTTTCCTCTTGCAACCGTACCACCAAATCGAACCGTTTTTCGCCCTCAAAAATCACACCTGCCTTTCCACCTGCGAAAGCCGCTTGTACTACACTATTGAGTTGGTTGATTTCCAGACCGTATTGTGCCAGTTTATTGCGGTTGTAGTCGATGGTAATTTGTGGCAGACCGTCCGTAGCCTCTACTTTCATATCGGCAACGCCGGGAACCGTCGCAATGATTTTACCCATTTCTTCCGCCTTGCTTGCCAGAATGTCCAAATCTTCCCCAAACAGTTTAATGGCAACATCTTCACGTACACCCGTAAGCAGTTCGTTAAACCGCATTTCTATGGGTTGGGTAAATTCATAATTGACACCGGGAACTATGCTTATGGCTTCCTTCATTTTTTCAACCAATTCATCTTTGCTCTCGGCAGATGTCCATTCATCGCTTGGTTTTAAAATGACGAATATATCTGCAATATCCATTGGCATAGGGTCGGTAGGTACATCGGCCACACCAATACGGCTGATGATAGTTTCTACTTCTGGAAATTCCGCTCTAACTATACGCTCTATTTTTGTTGTTGTCTCTATGGTTTCCGAAAGGGAACTTCCGGGTTTTAGGATGGCGTGAAACGCAATATCGCCTTCATCCAGCTGTGGGATGAATTCGCCGCCCATTCTGGTAAAGGCAAAAATGGCAACTACAAAAAGGGCAATGGCGATACCTATTACCAATTTTCCTTTTGCGAGCGATTTGGTCAACAGCGGTTCGTATTTTCTTTCAATCCAATGGACAAACTTATCGCCGTAAGACTTTTTTTCTGATTTTGGTGGTCTAAGGAATAATGCCGAAATCATTGGAACATAAGTCAAGCAAAGCAACATTGCGCCAATCATAGCAAAGATGAAGGTCAATGCCATAGGCTGAAACATCTTACCCTCAACACCTTCCAAAGCTAAAATTGGCAGGAAAACAATTAGAATGATGAGCTGGCCAAAGAAAGCGGCATTCATCATCTTTTTAGAAGCCTTTGCAGCGATTTCGTCCCTCGTTTCTGAACTCACAGCCTTCTTTTTAACCACATAAGAATACATTAGGAAAACAGTACTTTCCACAATGATGACAGCACCGTCCACGATGATTCCGAAGTCAATCGCCCCCAAACTCATAAGGTTTGCCCACACGTCGAACACGTTCATCAGTATAAATGCGAACAACAGCGATAGGGGAATGGTGGATGCTACTATTAGACCACCGCGCCAATTCCCTAAGAGCAAGACCAAAACAAAGATTACTATGAGGCCACCTTCCAATAGGTTTCCAGTTACTGTTCCCGTAGTTTCGGCAATCAATTCGCTACGGTCGAGGAAAGGTTTTATATTTACCCCATCTGGAAGGGATTGCTGTATTTGTTCCATCCGTTGGGTTACGTTTTCGATGACTTCGTTTGAATTTGCGCCTTTGAGCATCAAAATCATTCCGCCTACGGCTTCACCCTTACCATCTTTGGTCAGCGCACCATAGCGCACGGCGCTTCCTATATTCACGTTCCCTATATCTTTGATTTTTATAGGAATACCGTTGACCGTTTTTACGACCATATTTTCGATATCCGAAACGGTTCTGGCAAGTCCTTCGCCACGTATAAAATTAGCTTGATGATTTCGCTCAATATAGGCACCGCCCGTATTCTGATTATTATTTTCCAAAGCTGAAAACACTTCAGATATTGTGATTCCGATGGCACGAAGTTCGTCAGGGTCAACCGCTACTTCGTATTGTTTTTTATTTCCGCCAAAAGCATTCACTTCCACAACGCCAGTAACCATTGCCATTTGTCTGCGAACTATCCAATCCTGAATGGTTCGTAGTTCTGTTGCAGAATATTCGCCTTGGTGCTCAGCATCGACTTCAAGGGTATATTGGTAGATTTCGCCCAATCCCGTTGAAATGGGCCCCATAGACGGTTCGCCAAAACCCATAGGGATTTGTTCCTGTACCTCTGTCAGTTTTTCTGCAACAAGCTGTCTGGGTAGATATGTTCCTACGTCATCGTCGAATACAATGGTCACAACAGAAAGACCAAAGCGGGAAACCGAACGGATTTCCTTGACATTGGGCAGGTTGCTCATTGCCACCTCGACAGGATAGGTAACAAATTGCTCAATATCCTCTGTTCCCAGATTGGGCGATTGTGTAATGACCTGTACCTGATTATTGGTAATATCTGGCACGGCATCAATAGGAACTTGGGTCATACTGTAAATGCCAGCACCAATTAATGCAAGCGTGAGCAGACCAATTATAAATTTGTTATTGATTGAAAAATCAATGATTTTATTAATCATAGATAAGGGTGTTAATTCAGTTTAAAAGGGAATATGGCCTTCCTGCCGACCGAGCAGGCGGGCGCGAAAGCAAAGACAGCTTCGAAACTTCCTTGACGGAATCTCAAAACAGGATGTAACTATCCTATGTAAACCGAATTAAACCCGTGGGGGCTGAAATAGGGAAAGGGAAATATCCTTGCCCAAACTATCAAAATGGGCAAAGCTATTTTGTGGAATGGTAGGTGGAAGTGGAGCGAATTGAGCGATACCAAAATCTATGGTATGTACGTGGCAGCAATGGCACTGGCAAAATGGCGAGCATAATTCGCAATCTTGGTCGTGGTCCCCATCAAAATCAACAATCGAAGTAATTTGGGAATCATCAAAAACATTTCCTGCATCGCTACAAGGCACAAAATTGAGTGCCAAGAAATACACTGATATTATGATTGCCAAAAATTTCATGTTGCAAAGATAACAAGAATTACGTGCAACTGTGTTGCAAATGGAATATGAGTTCACTTGGAACTGTCAGTACTGGAAGCAAACTTTTACGGTATTAAGAACTATGCAGACAATTTAGAATGAAAGTTCTCTACCTTTACCTTTGTATTTCGACCAATCCGTAAACTCATCTTTGAACCCGTTAAATACTTCTTCGGTTTTCTTGCCGCTAGCTCCCAATAAGGAACTTACTGCATAAACGCCTTTTTTAATCAGACGGTTTTGTCGGATATTGGTTTGCCTCATTGATGATACGTTCACGCTTTCGCGAAGCCCGTTATCCATATGATGTTGCACCATCTCTTTATGTAGGTTGGGATATACTTTTTCCCTAATCAGCATAAAAGCAACCCTATCATACATCCCTCTTTCAATTAGGTGTCCAGCCCATAAGTTTTCAAGATTATCCCTGCCATCTGTAACCAAACCATTGATGATAGGTTGTTGCTCCTGTAACTTTTCGCTCAGATTGGGAACGGTGTTCAGATATTGGCTAGTTCTTTTTGGCAACGGGCAACCGGATTTGTTGTCCGTATAAATCGATTTGACCTCGAACCCCTCCTCTCCTTTTACGAAATAGAAACCTTTAGCATTGAAAAAAGCGATATAGTCTTTCGGGGATTTTTCAAAAGGGGTGTGCATCCGTTCGGCATTCTTTACGTAAGAACCCAAGGCAACACTTTCATATAGCTTTTTGTAATCGGGATTCATTTTTTTATAGAGGTTTGGGAATATCATGGGCAAGAACATAGTCGTTGCCGTCAGCTTGGAGCTATTTTCCGAAGACTGTCCCGATAGCATTTCCAGCATCAGATGATTTTGACGAACGAAACCTGTGGATACATATTTTTCCATATGCTCGGGGAAAGGCAAGCGACCCAAAGGAACTGGAACCGTATGCTTGTTCGAATTGGCAAAGGACAATTGGTTATTGTGATACTTTACGCCCAAGGATTGGAACAAAAGACGAACGCTCCCCTTTTCTATTCCAACATCGAATATGCCTTTCTTCAATACCTTGCAGATAAGTTTGAATTTGTTCTCTAAGGTTTCTTTTTCCTTTTTGGTCTCAATTTTATACAATCTGTCCCTGACCATGGGAAAGGCATTCTCTAACGCTTTTCTGAATTCCGTCTTTTGATTTATTGGGATGTAGCGTTCCAAGAAATTATGAGCTTTTGAGGCCGTCAAGATTGGAACGATATCCCTGAAGCTGGTTTTCAGAATATGTTCCGAAAGCAGTCCTTGCTGTTTCGGGGATTTAAGATAGGATGTTGTAAAAGTGTCCTTTATAAGTCTTTGGATCTCCAATTTGAACTGTTTGCTTTCGATATCGATTTGGGTGGGTTCGTCCCTGTTGCCAAAAATCTCTAAACAATTCTGCATCCGAATGTTCTTGCCAAGCTCCCTTACCCTGAAAACATAGCGCGATCTGTCAAAGATGGTGTACCCCTCGATAATATCTCCTTTTTTGTCCAGTCTGATGTCGATGCCCTGATAGTCCTTGAGCACATTTTTTAGGTCGTGCGGACGGATCGTTTTGAAAAGGTCATAGGTTGTCCCTATCTGTTTCAACAACCTTTTCCGATACATCGGTAGCAACCTTGAATTTGAATGTGCATCGAAGACCTTTTGCAGTTTCGGGCCGCTCAGACCTCGGTGCACGGCGGAACCGTTGATGAACCTTGTTCGGTAACCTTTTTGGTTGTCCAGCCCGTAGGCTACCCCGATTCTTCCCATTCCGTTTTTCGTCTGCCTAATTTCAATATGATAAGGCTTTACCAACCGCGCGAGTTCGTCGAAACTCCGCACTTTGTATTTTTGATTGATGCTGTTAAGCACATCCTGTAGATAGAATTTCGTCCCTTTTTCAGCATCCATACCGAATTGTTTTTCCGGCAATCGGTATATGGGCAATTGACTTTCCTGTTTCGTTGTCGGTGCCTGGGACAGCCTGTATTTTTTCTCCAAGTACTGCCTTGTCGCCATGCTCCTGTTATGACTATTATAAATAGGCAGGACTTTTCCATCTTCTTTTACGATAGTGGTTACGATATGAACATGCTCATGCTTGGTATCGTTGTGCCTGACCACCACATAGGGCTGTTCTCCAAAATCCATCTTGTCCATATAATCCTCGGAAATCCTGTAAAAGGTTTTATCGTCCAAATGTTCTCCGTGCGGAAGGTTCAGGCTGATATGCGCATAGCGGTTCTTGGTGGCGTTTCGCTGTCCCTGAAAATACAGTACGCTCCCAAAGAACTTTGGCGATATGTTTTGGGAAAACGTATTGCCGTAACCGAGTATTCGCATACCTTCTTTTCCGAAGACATAGTTCAATGTTCCCGTACAGGTTTCGCCATAAATAATCTTTGCTATCATGCTGGTTTTTCTTCCATCGTAATTTCAATGAGCGAGTACAGCAGTTCGTTCGTTTTTTGTATCTCGTTTTGCAAACTACTGTTCGGACTTCTCAGATTTTTGTGGTGTGCAATCTTGACCAATTGGTTGATATTGTTGCCTATTCTGTTGATGTGGTAAGCAAGGTTCGAGGTATCGGGGAGCATATCTTTTTCGTCAGCTTCTTTGTTCAAAACCAACCTTCTTAAAAGCGGACTAATCGTTCCCCTTTCGGAAATATTCAGGTTATAGGATTCACAGATTTTTCGCAATCTTTCATATTCGGTATCGTTGAACCGCAGCATCACGTTATAAAGTCGCTTCTTGTTTCCCAACCGTTTTCGGCCCCTTTTTCGTTGTTTCATTTTTATTGCTTTTTAAGGCAAAACACTTCGCAAGAAGTAGACAATTCTAGGTTACTTAGAATGCACCTCGCTATCTGCTTTGCAGATAAATATATGATAAGAATTTTGATTATAACTAACTAACAATCAATTATTTATATCGTAAAATCATATCAAACCACATAAGGTCAAATGGGTACAATTTTAATTCTCTAATGGTCTAATATGGGAATTGAAAATCTTGGGAAAGGGTATAAAATTGACCTGATTTTTGTGGGTAGGGAGAGAAAAGAGCAAGCGACCCTTTGCCGCTTGCTCTTTTGCGCACTCCGAGGATGTCGGGAAGGAACACGAAGAAATACCGACCTTGTGCGACCCAGCTTTGCGTGGTCGCACGGGAGGTTTTCGAGCGGGGACCGACCGACTTCCGCAGAAAGGGTATAAATTTAAGATGCTTTGGGCTATATTTTTATCGGGGTAAAAATTTTAGTAGATAATAAGACTATAATCCAAGCGCACTTTTTAGGAGACTTAGCTGCTCCTTATGCTTTTCTAGATTGGATTCCCTTAGTTTTTGCAGATTTTGCAATTTCCATTGCACGGCAGGGTAATCTCCAAAATCCAATAAACTCCAATCGGGAGTGCCATTTTGGAAACTCAGAAGAAATTTCTTATCGGTATCGGTAAGATTCTCATGAATGATTTTGATGAGCAAACTTCTTGTAGTCTCAAAATCTACATAAGTGAATTCTTCTTCACTCATGCCCTCAAATTGATTGCTCATTGCTGAACGCTGGTCAATAAGATTTGGATTCAGAAGTTCATGAATCGGTCGCTTACTACTTAAAAGGCCAAAAAGAAATCCGGTTTTGATATGCTCTGTAAAGCCCTCATTTTCGAGAAGAAGTTTTACATCGAACAAATCCCTGGGGTGTTGGCGGTCGAGTGCAGCACATATTTTTCCGCCGTAAAGTTGACCGATGGGTACAACTTGAATTTCGCAAAAGGCATCAAAAGTTTCTTGGGCTGTCTTGCACAATATCGTGGTAACGGGTGGTTCCATGGTTCCACGCATGGCCTGATTGACTTCCAGTTTTATTTGAGCCTCCCTATTCGATATTTGAAGTTTCAGATCTTCAGGCTTATGTACAATCCTGACATCTGTTGCTATTGCTTCAACGTTTTCCTTGATTCGACCCAAGGCACTATTGATATTTTCAAATGATGTTTCTCTATCTTCTATTGGGATATAAGTCAAATCAATGTCCACCGATAGCCGAGGCATCTCTCTGATGAATAGATTAATTGCCGTTCCCCCATGAAGTGCAAAACAGCCTTCCTTTGCCACTTCGGGCAGTACAGCCAATAATAGGGATACTTGAGGTTTATAATTCACCATTTTCAAGTTCTTTCGGGACGGTTATTTTATATTTTCTGTTGTAAACGCCATCTTCGACAATGCTTCTTTTGCCGCTTCCCAAATCTATAATCTCGGTTTTGATATGTTGGAACCAACTGTGATTGGCCTTTTCAGCCATATAGAGAAAAAGGCGTTTGACTTTTATCGAGGTGCAGTTTTCCAATAGGTTCTGAACTAAATCGGGCCTCAGATTATTCAAGCCCTCCATTAATTGATAGCACTCTAGCAATGTTTGCTTTTTGGGTGCTAGGTAGAGACACTCCATCAAGGCCCTTGCCGCATTGGAAACCTTGATTGAAAACGTTCTGAGCTCAATCTCGGTAAGTCCGATATCTGGAGGCAGAAAAGAAGAACTGTGATAATCCAGTTTTATGTCCCAATCGTGCCGTATGCACCAAGCTGGTAAACGCTCATCTTTGCCACCAAAGAGAGTCGCCCTTTTTTGGGACAGTTCCAAATAATGTGATTTTCCAAGAAGTGCGAGCGCGGTTTTACCACCGGGATGGATAAATAAACCGGCCTGTTTTTGCAGGGCATAGATAGCCCCCTCATAATCCACATCCTCGCCCGAACGTATCATGGCCCCGGTACCAATGGAGGTAAACCAATTGCTTTTCCGGTACCTTTTCTGTAAATCCAGACTATAACCCTGCTTTACCAACCAAGAAGATAAGTACACGATGCCCGAAGGGTGTGAACTCAATAATTGGTTTATTTTTAATTTAGAATCGGTACTCATGGTACCAAAATACACATTTTTTTAAACCTGATTGGGTAATTGGTTTGAAATAATTTACCTTTCGGTACTAAACGTACCGAAAAACACAAAAAATCAAACTGTTTTCTGCGTTTTGAAACAACTGACAATTAACCAGATAGCTGAAATTTTATGGCCATAAAAAAGTCTGAGCTTTATACCTCCCTTTGGGAAAGCTGTGATGAATTAAGAGGCGGTATGGATGCCTCACAGTATAAAGATTACATTCTTCCCCTTCTTTTCATCAAATACGTATCCGATAAATACGCTGGAAAATCTGATGCCTTAGTACAAATCCCTGAAGGTGCCAGTTTCGACGATCTTGTTAAGATGAAGGGCAAGAAAGATATAGGGGATTATATCAACAAAAAAGTATTGCAGCCCATTGATGAGGCCAATGGTTTTTTTATGTTTAAAAATTTGGCTGATTTTGATGACGAAGATAAGCTGGGCAAGGGTAAAGCCAAGGTTGATAGGCTTAGTAAGCTCATCGGAATATTCCAGAACCCCGGACTGGATTTCAGTAAAAACCGCGCAGAGGATGATGACATCATGGGGGATGCCTATGAATACCTCATGCAGAACTTTGCCCAACAAAGCGGAAAAAGCAAAGGGCAATTTTACACCCCAGCGGAGGTAAGCCGTATTTTGGCCAGTGTCATTGGTGTTGATGAAACCACCAGCACCAGCGAAACAGTCTATGACCCTACGTGTGGCAGCGGGAGCTTGCTTTTGAAAGTGGCCGATGCCGCTCCTCACGGTATTACAATTTACGGGCAGGAAATAGACGGGAGTACCGTGTCGCTGGCAAAGATGAACATGGTTTTACACGGGAGGCCCGAGGCGGTGCCCGATATTAAAAAGGGTAATACCTTGGCTAACCCTGAGCATGAAGATGAGGAAACAGGAGGTCTTAAAACCTTTGATTTCTGTGTTGCCAATCCCCCGTTTTCATTTAAAAGCTGGACAAACGGTTTCCTCCCTGAAGAAGACGAATATGAACGTTTTACGGGTTTTGGTATTCCACCGACTAAAAATGGCGATTATGCTTTTTTGCTCCATATTCTAAAATCTCTCAAAAGCACGGGCAAGGGTGCGGTTATTTTGCCTCATGGGGTACTTTTTCGCGGGAATGCAGAGGCTGACATTCGTAAAAACTTAATTAAGCGTGGATATATCAAAGGTATCATAGGTCTTCCTGCCAACCTGTTTTTTGGCACGGGCATTCCTGCTTGCATCATCGTATTGGATAAAGAAAGTGCCTCAAGCCGCAAGGGTATTTTTATGATAGAGGCTAGCAAAGGTTTTAGTAAAGAAGGAGCAAAAAATCGTCTACGTGAACGCGACATCCATAAAATTGTGGATGCATTTACGCAGCAGTTGAAGATTGATCAGTACAGTCGTATGGTACCATACGCTGAAATTGAGGACAATGAGTACAATCTCAACCTGCCGCGGTATATCAATACCCAAGAGGAAGAAGACTTGCAGGATATTAACGCGCATCTAAATGGCGGCATTCCTAAACGAGATGTTGACGGATTGCAAAACTTTTGGGACAATTTTCCAAGTCTCAGCGAACAATTGTTCGAACCACTTCGTGATGGCTACCTACAACTAAAGATTGAAGGGTCAAAAATCACGGATACCATTTATCAAAATCCATCCTTTATTAGCTTCCGCCAGAGCGTAACCAATCATTTCGAAAATTGGAAGGGGCAGGTGTATAACCATCTTTGGAACGTAAACGAAACCACCAAGCCTAAATCCCTTATTGGTATTATATCAGAAAAACTATTGGCCGCTTATCAAGAACTACCATTATTGGATTATTATGCGGTGTACCAACATCTCATGGACTATTGGAACCAAATCATGAAAGATGATGTCTATTTGACCATAGACGGGCAGTGGACACCTCTCCTACAACATAAAAAGAAGAAGGGAAAACTAGGCCTAAGCGATTATTTCTGCGATTTACTGCCTACAGATTTTGTCATTGCCGAATATTTATCAGGTGAAAAAGAAGAGGTGGATGGCGTTTTACAGTACAAGGAAACGCTGGAGGCGCAGTTGACCGAAATGATGGAAGAGCACGGTGGTGATGAGGGTTTGTTGTTGGAAGTCATCAACGACAAGGGGAATATCACCAAAGCCGACCTAAAAAAACGGATAAAGGAAATCAAGGACATTCCCGATTTTGATGATGAGTATCAAGTACTAGTGGAATATCAGCATTTCAATGACCTCATCACGGAAACTAAGACATCGCTTAAGGAGGCTGAAGCCCGTTTGTTGAAAAAAATGATAACGCAATACAAAAGCTTAAAAACAGAGGAGGTCAAAAAGTTGGTTGTGGAACACAAATGGTTGCGAAGCATTGAGCAAGCTATAGATGGGGAAGTGGATAAGTTGGGCCGCAATCTTTCAGGGCGCATAAAAGAACTGGCACGGCGGTACGAAAATACGCTTCCTGAACTTGAAGAGTTGGTCAACAGTTATGAGGTAAAAGTAAAATCACACCTCGAAAAAATGGGGATGGAATGGTAAAGGGGTTTAAAACATCGGATGTTGGTCTTATTCCTGACGATTGGGAAACCGAAACACTTTTTAATTGTCTCGAAGAAAACCCCAAGTACGGAATTGGAGCAGCGGCTATCGATTATAATACCAATTTTCCGACTTATCTACGTATAACCGATATCGACGATTCCGGTTTAATCGACACTGAAAACCTTAAATCAGTAAATCATCCAGAATCAAGTAAATACTATCTTGAGGAAGGAGACATAGTCTTGGCGAGAACAGGGGCGAGCGTTGGAAAATCTTATCTATACAACATTGATGATGGAAGACTAGTTTATGCTGGTTTTTTAATTAAAGTTCGACCAAACAAAAGTATTTTAAAACCTCAATTTCTTAAAGGTTTTTTATCAACTTCTACCTACTGGGATTGGGTAGTGGTAAGTTCTATGCGAAGTGGTCAGCCAGGTATTAACAGCCAACAAATTGGAAGTCTAACAATTCCACTTCCCTCAATCAAAGAACAAACCGTCATCGCTACTGCCCTAAGCGATATGGATGGCCTCATTGCCGCCACCAAAAAACTCATTGCCAAAAAGGAGGCCATTAAACAGGGTCTTATGCAAGAGTTATTAAGTGGCAAAAAACGTCTACCTAGATATAATAGGGAATGGGTAAAAGAACACTTAGGAAGAATTATAAGTGTTTATAGAGGAGGGTCTCCAAGACCTATAAGCTCTTTTATAAC
>JAAEZN010000073.1:0-3988 GCA_018222835.1 Algicola sp.
AAACATACCATTGGCCGAAAGTTATACACTCGGATTGAACATTGCATTTTAAAAAAGGAACTATGAAAAAAATAAATATAATTAAAGCTTTTCTCCTATGTGCCGCAACAACCTTTGTGGCGTGTAGTGAAGATTATTTCGACGTAAATACCCCTTCCAATACGGCCACCGTGGAAAATTTGAGGATGCAGGACCTTATTGCTCCGGTAATACACAGTACTCTGGAAGGGCAGCGTTCCGCTGAGCTTTCATTTGGTAACTATGTACAAAACTTTGTATCAACAGGGGGAGGTGCTGCCGGGCAAACATCTGCAAGTGGACTTTGGAGCCAAGTGTATCTTTATGTACTGCCCAATTTAGAGGTGGTAAAAGCCAAAGCTGCTGAAACTGGAGCCAACCATATTGATGCTGTGGCCGATATTTTGATTGCAGCCAATATTGGAATAGCAACGGATACTTGGGATAATATTCCATATTCCGATGCCAGTGGCGGACCGGAGAATAACTTCTCCACTTTTGATACGCAAGAATCCATATACACAGAGATATTTAGCTTGTTGGATGGCGCCATTGCCAAACTGAATGGTGCGGACGATTCCGGATTTGTATTGGGATCTTCAGATCTGATCTACGGGGGCGATATTGATAAATGGTTGAGAGCTGCCTATTCCCTAAAGGCACGCTATCAGCTGCATTTGGTCAATAAAGGAATTGTTTCTGCTGCTGACGTATTGGCCACTGCACAGAATGGATTTACTTCCAATGACGATAATTTCGCTATGTATTATGACGACCAGCGAATCAACCCTTGGTACTCAGAAGAGATTTTGGCACGTAGTACAGGAAACTTGAGCAAAGACATCGCCAGTCAGATAGTGAGCTCCATGAACGGGGATTACTACCCTTTTGAGGGCGGTGTTGTGGAAATCGATCCAAGACTTCCTTTGTTCGCTGAAAATGGGGATGAAGCGGAGTACAAAGGTTTTGTAAGTGGAGGTGGAGGTGTAGCCCCAGATGGTACAGATGCCAACGCTAGATTTAGAGCAGATGGTTTTTATACCAGTATCGATTCACCTTTAATGTTGATTACCTACGCTGAAGTTGAATTTATTAAAGCCGAAGCTGCATTTTTGGCCAATGGTGGTACAACAACAAGCGTTGGTTCCAGTGCTACGGCATACACGGCATATATGGACGGTATTGCCGCCAGTATGGATATGTACGGTGTAGATGGTGCGGATTATATGGCAGATGGCGCAATTGATGTAGGAGAAGCGACATTGAGTTTGCACCATATTATGAAAGAAAAATACATCCATAATTTCCTAAACCCAGAAACCTTCGTGGATTACAGGAGATATGATTTTTCTGATGATGTATTTACTGGATTGGAAATCAGAAGTGAAGAAGAAACTTCCGATTCTGAATTTTTAGGACAATGGTTTAGACGTGCCAACTATCCTGCTACCGAGTTGAACAGAAATGAGGCCAATGTTTTGGCAAATCAAGTTGAGCCGGTTGTTCCAGTTTGGTGGGACGAATAAAAGAGTAGCATTACTTTGCTCTATATAACAAAAGGCCATCCGATCGGATGGCCTTTTTAATTCTATGTTTTTAAAAAACGTCCTGTTCTGTCAAATACAAAAGGCCATCATCCTTTTGGTTTAGGATTCGTTTGGTTCTTAGGTAACGGTTATAATTGTATTCATCAAAATTCTCGGAATTTTTGTCCACACTGCTTATATGGACATTCCCTGCGGAATGAATAAATTCATTATTACCGATCCACATACCTACATGGATAACACGTTCTGGACTTGTTTCTGT
Source organism: Algicola sp. (assembly GCA_018222835.1). Taxonomy (GTDB): domain Bacteria; phylum Bacteroidota; class Bacteroidia; order Flavobacteriales; family Flavobacteriaceae; genus Flagellimonas. The sequence continues at coordinate 1,828 of JAAEZN010000073.1, forward strand.
TGCCTCTTTACCAAAAAAGAGCAGGTCGCCAGGTACAAGTTGGCCAAAATTTTTGGTATCATCGACTAGTATTCCTTCATGGATTTGTTGAGAAGCATCACGAGGGATGATCATGCCGTTCATAAAATAAATAGTTTTTGTAAAGCCACTGCAGTCAACCCCTTTAATGGAGGTGCCGCCCCATAAATAAGGTACGCCGAGCATGGTTTTGGATGTTTCGACCAAAGATTCCTGCGTAGGTTCCAACGACGATTTCCAGTCTTGGTAGGTCGAAGCCTCAGACTTTTTCACAAATGCTTTTCTGCCATCAGGATACTTTATTTCATAAAAGGCTCCGGTATCAGTAACCAAACTCAAAATATTTCCTGCTACTAAATCGGACACGACTTGAGAGGATTCATCAGCATTGGTATAGGCGTTTCCATATATTTTGGTGTAGATCAATTTCTCTGAGTTTTGCCATGTATCAAATTGGGCTTTGTCCATCAATTCAACGCCTCCGTTATCTACCCATCCCAAATATTTATCCGGAGTTTGGATTAGATACCAGTTTCTGTCTTTCTGATATACTTTTAATGGCATACCCAAAGTACCCTGCGTAACCATTTCGGCAGAATGTGATGGGTTTGACCTGATGTTCGCTACGGAAAGTGAGATGGCACCATATATTTTCCCCTGCAGATCATCGGCAGGAAGCGTTAGAATACTATCGGTATAAGAAACCTGAAGCGAATCCAACATGTTGTGCAGAGCACTAAGGGCATCTGGCATATTGGTTTTTCCGGTCAGTGTATATCCACCAGCATTTTCCTTTGATTCAATATCAAACAAGGCTACGCGTTTATCTGGAGCATACATTTCTCGAACGGAAGAAATTATTTGATCCGCTTTATTCGGTTCTGAGGTTTTATCTGTTTTGCATGCTATAAAAACAAAGGTAAACAGCACAAAGGGATATAGACCATTTTTGAACATAGATGGCAATTTCATATAATAGTTTTATAGGGTTTGACTTTTAATGGTAAAATAATCAATTAATTAGAGATGTGATTAAATGATAAACGTATCTAGGCTCTGTGCCAAGGCTTCAATATCCTCGGCTTTATGATAAGCACTGAGCACAATACGGCTTACTAATGGGCCATTGTCATCCGGGTAATGGAAATTGGTAAAGACAAAGCGATCATTTATTAATGCCGTAGCTAGTTTTTCATCTTGGAACTCAAAGGTGGGATGCCCTTCCATGTGCATAAAAAATGATACATCGCGAACTAGGGATTTAAAATGGGCGTAGTTTTTTTTGAGCTTATCCATTCGCTCGGCATAGATATTTTGCGCACCCAGCAAGGTGCCCATGAATGCTGGCGATGCTGGACTTGCACCACCATAGAAAGGGGTGGATTGCAGAGTTTTGATATCATCGTTGTTTCCGAAAACGGCCCCTGCTTGTATGCCCAAAGCCTTACCTAAGGAAGCGCATACGATTAACTTGTGCGGATTGAATACTTTGAGTGTACTAAAACACCCATTTCCTTGATGGCCAACAACACCGATTCCGTGCGAATCGTCCCCTACCAAAATTATTTTGTCCAACGGAAGGTTGGTTAAACGCTTAAAAGCAGGGTATTGATAGCCCATAAAATCAATGGTATCAAAAAGGACGACAGGGGGCAAGGAATTTTTGGCGACAGTTTTTCCCACCAGTTGCTCCAACTCATCAAAATGCTCGGTTTTTAGTACGCCATGGGTACAAAGTGCAGCATGGGCATTTGGGGCGGCAATAACCGTATGGCCTTTTTCCAAATATGTCTGCACTACCAATTGGGCGGCTAAATATCCCGAAGACATGGTCAAACAGTTTTCACTGCCTACCCAATCGGCCAAATAGTTTTCGGTTTCGCTATAAATGTCGAGGGATACATTCGATTTTCTTGATGCCCCGTAGTGCATTCCATATTTAGCGATGTTCTGAAGATACACTTCCTTGAAAGGAGAATGGTTTTGTACTCCCAGATAAGAGGTGCCCCCAAAATATAAATAAGACAAATCGTCAATGGAAATTTGCCTGCCCGGTATGCTTGGTATCGAATGAGCCATTATAAAAGTTGTATCCCACTGCCGGGCAACTCTGGGAAAATTACTTTTCCATCATCCAAAATAT
>JAAEZN010000073.1:3998-13491 GCA_018222835.1 Algicola sp.
CTCCCGTGGCAATATCTTCCCGTAACAACATAGCGCCATCCATATCTACATAATCCAGTTGTGGCAATAATTGCGCAATAGCGGAAATACCTACGGTAGATTCCGTCATACAACCTACCATTAATTGGAGGCCAAGTTCCCTACCTTTCTTGATCATTCTTCTGGCTGGTGTCAGCCCTCCGCATTTGGTCAATTTAATATTGATGCCATGAAAATAAGGTCCACATGCTTCCACATCCGTTTCCACTATACAGCTTTCATCAGCTATAACGGGTAAAACCGATTTTTCCTTTACTAGGGCCATTCCTTCCCAATCATCAGCTTTTAGGGGCTGTTCCAAAAATTCCACACCAAGTTCTTTTAACAATGGGGCATTTTTAATGGTTTCTTCTGCGGTCCATGCGGTATTGGCATCGATTCGGAATACGCTGTCCGTATGTTTGCGCAGCTCACGAATAATTTCCACATCTTCGTTGGTGCCCAACTTTATTTTGTAAAGTGGCCATGGTTTTTCTTTGAGTTTGTCCACCATTTTTTCGATGGTATCTATACCGATGGTATAGTTGGTTATGGGATATTGATCGGTGGTGGTTCCCCAGACCTCGTAAAGGGGCTTGCCCTTTAGTTTGCCGTATAGATCGTTTGCAGCTAAATCCAAAGCGCAAAGAGTAAATTTATGAAGGTTTAGGGACTCTAAATGGGTGTAGAAATTTTCCGGTGTGTCAAAATCATAGCTTTCAATTTGGTCTCTTACGGCCTCTATTTCGGCCATCATCCCTTCAATGGTTATTTTATAATAAGGGTTGGAGGTAGCTTCACCATAGCCGGTTTTTCCATTAAGGGTCAGTCCAACTATCAAGGTATCTTGTTCATCCCTGGATTCTCTGGAAATGGTAAAAGTATGGGCCAGTGGCAGGATGTATTTTTTTAGGGTTATCTGCATAGGAATATTGTATTTTGAGATTTGCTAAGATAGGTTTTCGAGCAGATATATTAAAGACAAAAGCCCACTGAAAAATCAGTGGGCCTTCAACAAATTAAAAGGGAAAATGGATCAATATTTTCTTACGCTACCGGAAACGGATTTTTTGGTCTGTACATTTGCATCCCCGGTGTATTTGATATCTGCTCCGCTACTGGCATCGGCCACTAAGGACTCTGAAACATTAACCGAGATATCGGCACCGCTGCTGGCGTCCGCATTACATCTTTTCACCATTAAATCTTGAGCTTTGATGTCCGAACCACTACTGGCATCGGCAAACAATGCATCCGCTTTTCCTGAAATCTTAATATCGGCACCGCTGCTGGCATCGGCAGAAACTTCGCCTGCAACTACCTCTACATGTAGGTCGGCACCGCTGCTGGAGTCCAATTCAATGTTTTCGGCCTTGATCACATTTTGTGCGATCAGATCGGCACCACTGGAACTTTCCAATCCTGTAATCTCTGGTAGGGTCACATATACATTTTTGGTGGCTCTTCCAATGTTTTCAATGGCATGGATCTTTAACCTACCATCCTTAATATCGGTTCCGATAAGGTCTATGATATTTTCATCGGCTTCTACGGATATTTTAAAATCCGAACCTTGGGTCACAAATACATCTAAACCTTCGGAGGCGGAAACTACATCGAAATCTTCGGTAACATCGCGGGTTTCTTCAACGATTTCCCCGTTGCCCGTTTTTCCGTTGCCAAAGTTCATATCCATCATGCATGATGATGCAAAGAGGGATAGGAGGGCGGTGATTGCTAATCTTGCTAGTGTTGTCATGATTGTTGTTTTACTATTGATTGATTTTGATAATTAATTTCTTAAACCTGAACAATTTCAGTGTAAATGTCCCTTTTATTGTGTGTACTTTAAACTTTGGGTTACTCAATTGACGATTAAGGGTGCCCAATTGTTACTTTTTTTCTTTCGCTTTAACTTTTATGCCATCCTCGTTGATTTTCATCTCAAAGGAATCTTGGTTGTCCTTAATGTCGATATCGATGCCGTCCTCATTAATAATGATTTTTCCATTGCCATCTTCTTTATCTTCATCTTCCTCGGAATCTGGGCAATCCAAACATTTTAACTCACCGTCTTCGTCCATTATCCAGTGGTGCTCCACTAAACCGGTTCGGTAATAACCTTGGTCATTTTTAATACCGCGGCCAATGTATCGGTTCGTGGTTTCATCAAAATAAACGGTTTTGGATTCCGGTACATAAATGGTTACGGTCACCTCTTGATTTCTGGCCTTGTTGGATGTGTCGGTGGTCAGGTACTTGTCCAGAACAACGGTGTTGCCATCCAACGTGTAGCCATAAACAATGTTTTTGGCACGGTCACGGGCTGCCAAGGTGGAACTACCATCAGCATCTTTTCTAATATTTATGCTGATGGAGTCCGTATCGGATTTTCTAATTTTTATATCTACCTCGTTGGACATTAATATGCGCTGGTCATTTTCGTCATAGCCAAAACGCATACCATTAAAGTGAACATCGTCCAAGTTATAATCGATTTCCAAATCCTTCATTTTAATGATCAGGGTATCGGAAGGCATATCCATGGCCAACTCCTTTTTATCGTTCACGCTTCCCGTATAGGAGAATTCAGCCGCTTGGCGAATACCAAATGCGATCAATGTTCCCACAGATATCAACCATAATCCCAAAAGGGCAAATTTGGCAATGTTTCCGATGGATTTAAGGTTGTTCACCAAAATCTTCAGGCCTAGGTATAGTAGGAAGAAGAACGGTATGCCCACGGCAAAGAACAATAGGATGGAAACCAACCAGACGGGTGCCCCGGAGGTGTTCACTATTTCATAAAAATCTACTCCAGGTACATGTATCGCATCGAACATACCTACGGTGAACAGTCCAAAGAAAAGGCCTACCAAGGTAGATGCTCCGATAATGATCAATAGGATTCCTATAAATTTACCGAATACCTTAAATAGGAACAGGATGATGTCCCCGATGGTGTCAAAAAAGGTCTTGGAGCTGCTTTTGACCTTGTCGCCTACTTTGTCGTAGTCAACGCTTTTTACTTTTTCCGCAACATCATCAAACCCCTCTTTAACTTTGCGTTCTATATTGCTGATGTTGATGGGCTCTCCCCGCATGTCCAATTTTTGCGAGGTGGTAGCTGCTTCGGGAACCAAAATCCATAGCAGGATATAGGCAATAAGACCAAAACCGCTGGTAAAAATGGCCAAAAGGATAAAAATTAATCGTATCCATAGAGAGTCGATACCCAAATAATATTCCAACCCGGCGCAAACCCCGCCAATATATTTGTGGTCTATGTCCCTGTACAGCTTTTTGGTCCTGCCTGTTGGCTGTGCGTAGGATTTTTTGGGTTCGTCCTCAAAAATATCCTCATCCACCATATAATCTTCGGGCTGTCCCATAACTTCGATTACTTGGTCCACTTCTTTATGGGTGATTACCTGCCGCTCGCTCTCCATTTTCTCCAAGAAGAGTTCGGCAATCCTTGCCTCGATATCGGCAATAATCTCGTCGCTTCCCTTGGTACCTGAGAAAGACCTTCTTATGGACTCCAGATACCGTCTCAGCTTGTTATACGCATCGTCGTCTATGTGGAAGAGCGTATTTGCTAAATTTATATTTACTGTCTTGTTCATTTTTTGATTCTATTTTGTGTTGGTTACCAGATTGACTGCATTTCTTAGTTCATCCCAAGTGCCGTTGAGCTCATTTAGGAACAACTGCCCTGTTTCTGTTAGTGCGTAGTATTTGCGCGGTGGCCCCGATGTGGATTCTTCCCAACGGTAGTTGAGCAGCCCGGCGTTCTTGAGCCTTGTGAGCAAAGGGTATATGGTACCTTCCACTACTAACATTTTTGCGTCCTTTAAGGCTCCCAGTATTTCCGAGGCATACTTGTCGTCATCCTTTAGGATGGACAGAATGCAGTACTCTAGAACCCCCTTGCGCATCTGTGCTTTTGTGTTTTCTATATTCATAATTTCATGGTTCTATTAAATTAACTGTTCGTTTTTATTCTTCCAAACTTTGTTTGGCTGCGTTCCCACTCCATTCCCCTGAATTGGGCAGGGGAGTGGAAACGGTTCTTTGATTGATGATTGATGATGTTTTTGTTTTTTGTCCCGATAGTTATCGGGAGATGATCTTTTCGTTTTTTGATTGATGATTAAACTCCTTTTTTTGATTGATGATGAATGATCAGAAGGTGATTAGACTCCTTTTCGGTTATTTAATGAATTTAATGGTAAACGGATATTTAAAATATTCTCCCTCGTTGGTTTTTATGGTAGCCAAAATGCTGAATACTATGTTTACAACTGCCAAGGCCACTTGTAAAAAACCTGAAATACCCACTGGCCATATAAGCCGCCCCAAGTTAAAATTGTCACTATCAATATGAATGTTCAGGTTGTTAAGGTCGCTCAAGCGATGGAACCCCAAAAAGTTCCAATCGAATAAATCTGGCCAAAAACCTATAAAGAAAGGAATGGTGATCAAGCCTGCAACAATGGAATATAGTAACATACTTATTTGAAAGTTAAGTGCTTGCTTGCCGTGGTAGTCCACAAAGCCGTGTTGCTTTTTATTGGCAGTCCATAAGATCAGCGGAAGTATAAAATTCCCGAAAGGAATAAAGTACTTTGAGAACATGGACGCATGGATAATTGCGGATAAATTTCGTTCGTGCTTGGTGATTGTAGTTGCCATTTTCTGATTGATGTTTTTTGATTGTAAAAGGGTTAACCTATTAGCTTACCATGCAAATATATATCCAAAAGACAGTACTATGCAAAACAAAGTACTGTAAATTAACATAATATTAACAACTATGATTTATTTCAATTTGCCTATTTTTAAGCCAGTTAAACAAACAATATGGCATTGACACCCAGCAAAATCAATATGTTTACATTTATGAAACTCCCTTCCGCATGGTGGTGTGGGGTAAGGCTTATATATATTGATAAAAAAAAGGCGACGACCTCGGTAAAACATAAATGGAGAAATCAAAATCCGTTTAAATCCATGTTTTGGGCCGTACAGGGAATGGCCGCAGAGTTAAGTACCGGAGCTTTGGTGATGAACGAAATCCAGAAAAGCGGTAAAAAAGTGTCCATGCTCGTTGCGAACAACAAAGCCACCTTCACAAAAAAAGCCACGGGGCGAATTACATTTACCTGTGATGATGGCGAACTGATTGCCGATGCGATAAAAAAAACAGTTGAAACCGGTGAGGGGCAAACCTGTTGGATGAAATCTGTAGGGGTCAACCAAGATGGGGTGGAGGTCTCCACTTTTCATTTTGAGTGGACGGTGAAGGTAAAGGGGTGATTTGGGTAAATGGTGAAAGTTAGACTGGTTTCAACTATGGTGTAACAAAACTAGACTTATTTCTACCTATAAACAGAAATCAAAAAACATCAATAAATGAACGCACACGAAATAGACTACCACATTTATGGCGAAGAAATGCAATATGTGGAAATAGAACTGGACCCGCAAGAGGCCGTTGTTGCCGAAGCAGGCACCTTTATGATGATGGACCAGGATATTAAAATGTATACCATCTTCGGCGACGGCTCCAACCAAGATACCAGTGTTTTGGGCAAGGTATTCTCCGCAGGTAAGCGACTACTCACTGGTGAGAGCCTTTTTATGACGGCTTTTTTGAATATTGGACAAGATAAAAAAAAGGTAAGCTTTGCTTCTCCGTACCCTGGTAAGATTGTACCCATAGACCTTTCCGAGAAAGGCGGGAAGTTCATCTGCCAAAAAGATGCTTTTTTATGTGCTGCCAAAGGTGTTTCCGTAGGTATCGAATTCTCTAAACGCTTAGGACGTGGCTTTTTTGGCGGTGAGGGTTTTATTATGCAAAAACTGGAAGGTGACGGAATGGCCTTTGTACATGCTGGTGGAACTATGGCCAAGAAAACGTTGGCTCCCGGTGAAGTATTAAAAGTGGATACAGGTTGTATTGTTGGTTTTTCCCATACCGTGGACTACGATATTGAGTTTATAGGTGGTATCCGGAACTCCGTATTTGGCGGTGAAGGGCTCTTCTTTGCTACCCTTCGTGGCCCTGGAACCGTTTATGTACAGTCCTTGCCGTTCAGTAGGTTGGCCAGCCGAGTTTGGGCTGCCGCACCTAAAGGTGGCGGAAAGGATAAGGGAGAGGGCAGTATCTTAGGTGGTATAGGTGATTTACTTGATGGGGATAACAGATTTTAATACTTTAGGAGTTAGGGATCAGGAGAGCTGAAGCTCATTGTTGTTCTAAATGAAGTGAAGAACCCCATTGTCATGCTGTTCGGATAGCTATTCGTATTGTTTTGGTATTTCATTCAAAATAGATTCCACATCATGCTTCGACTTCGCTCAGCATCCGTACGGAATGACAAGTTCCAAACTCCAACAATCGGACATCTGATTTCTGAAAAAAATCACTTCTTTTGCAGGTATGAATTTCAACGACCTGTTTCATTTTCTGGAAGAACTTCAAAAAAACAACAATAAGGAATGGATGGATGCGAACCGTAGATTGTACAAATCCCTCCGTAATGACTTTATCGCTTGGCTGGATGATTTGGATATGACCATGGCCCAAATCCATACCGATTATTATTCCACACCCGGTAAAAAAGGAATCAATCGAATTAACAATAATTTGATGTTCCACCCGAACAAGCCTATTTACAAAGATCATTTTGGTGCGGGATTGGACAAAGCACCCAATTCTGCCGATTTTTATATCGAAATAGGTTTAAAACAATGTTTGTTGGCAGGAGGTCGTTGGCGACCCGATTCCAAAACGCTACGAAGTATCCGTGATGGCATTGATTATAATGGTGAGGAGTTACGGACAATTCTGGATAAACCATCATTTAAGAAAATGTTCGGGGGCCTGTACGAAGACGAAAAACTGGTGTCGTCACCAAAAGGATTTTCCAACGACCATCCACATATTGAAATTTTGCGCAACAAAACATTTGGTGTTGAGCTTCAGTTGACCAAGAAAGAAGTCTTACGGGATAACTTTAAAAACAAAATCGTTGAGGTTTATAAGGAGATGCTCCCTTTTCGCCAATATCTTAACCAAGCTGTAACCGTTTAAACCTGGCCATGAAATTCGGAAATATCAGAAATATAAAAAAAGAGGTGTTATCCGATAATTGGTACACTTTGAACAAAGTCACTTTTGAATATCAACGGGAAGATGGGGAATGGGAGACCCAAATTAGGGAAGCCTATGATCGTGGTAACGGTGCGGCCATTCTTCTGTACAATATTGAAAAGGGCACGATTATTTTGACCAAACAGTTTAGAATGCCCACGTATTTGAACGGAAATACAGATGGGATGATGGTGGAAGTGTGTGCCGGACTTTTGGAAAAGGGAAATGCCGAGGAAACCATTAAAATGGAAGTGGAGGAGGAGACGGGTTACCAAATTGATCAGGTACAAAAGGTTTTTGAAGCCTACATGTCACCCGGTTCGGTAACAGAGATCCTTTACTTTTTTATAGGTAAGTATAAAGATGAGATGAAAGTAAGCGAAGGTGGGGGAGCCGAAGATGAAACAGAGAATATAGAAGTCTTGGAACTCTGCTTTACCGAAGCTCTGGAAATGATAAACTCCGGTAAAATAAAAGACGCCAAGACCATTATGTTGCTACAATATGCACAAATTAACCAAATTCTTGGTCAATAATTCTCATACAGGCCTTTAAGGGTGGTGTACATGGTTTCCAACACCTGCGAAGTCGGGATACGGTAATGATTGTTCATAAAACTAAAGATGAGCAGTCTGCCCGATTTTGTTTTAATATAACCACTCAGATTATAATTGTTTCCCACAGAACCAGACTTGGCAAATAAAAAGGGCTCCGTTGTTGGGTCCTCCCACTGCTTTACGGTACTATTTGGCCCCCACATGGGCATTATACCGAACAGACGTTCTTCGGGAACCTCTTTGTATAATTTTTCAAGGATTTGCACATAGGACCTAGGGGTAAATAAATTGTAACGGGACAGTCCCGAACCATCTACCCAACGTGGCTGCTGGTCGAGATCCTTTAAATGGGTGTCCAGCATATATTCGATGGCGTTTTTGGTGCTCAACGTGTCGGAAAGCATGCCCGAAGAGGCCAATAACAATTGTTCGGCCAAAAAGTTATCGCTCCTAAAAAGCATACGCTTAAAAATCGAATCTGTCTCTACACCGTAAAGAGTCTGTTTCTCCCCTTCGGGAAAGTGTTCGGACAAAGTGATCTCTTTTCCAATGGCCGATTCCAATAAATGTTTGGTCAAACTATCACTGGTCATGAAAGGAACTTCCAAGGTGTCTGTTTCCGTAAGGGAAATATAAAACTGATTTCGAAACTCGTCTCGTCTTAAGGTAGTGTCCTTAACAAGAACCGATTTAGTCAGTTCATTTGGACTAACACTCAATCCACCACCTGTATGGGAGGCAAGAATTACATTACCGTAAAGGGGAACGGTGGTTTTTTCGGGAGAAAAATAGGTTTCGTAATCTTCCCATGCCCAACCTGGCCCATATCGGTCTTCGTTATGGTTTTTGGTATATAGGGCTATAGTGTTTTGCTGTTTTAACCAATTTATGGCAGTGCTATCCTTTAAATAAGAATGTAACCAAGATGGATCGCCCGTACCTTCAATAAATAAAGTGTCTTGGGATACTATGTATTTTAGGGTAGGAATTTTTTCGGGCAATAGCTTTACCCCTGTATAAAACGTAACGATTTTGGTATTACTGGCAGGAGTAAAATATTTTCTCCCATTATGATTATAAATTTCTTTGCCCGTCTTGGCATCCATTACCACAAGACCATGAAAGGAATTTTCCAAAGAGGGTCTGCCCAATTCGGATTTTACCGATGTTTTTACGGACTTACAACCCGTTAAAAGGAATGTGAATAAAATAAATTTTAAGAATAATAGTTTAAAAGTAAGGTTGGTGCGGTTCATCGATTTTAACAAGAAGATTAATATTTTTTAACTGAATTTTCAACTTTAAGCGATGCTTTTTTACTAATTTAGAATCGACCTATTAATGCAATTTAATCAATTTAATATGCCTAGAGCTATGTTTGATTACACCAAAACTATTCTTCAAAAAGTTAGTTTTGATGTTAAACTTTTCACTAGGGAACTTCAAAAAGCAGTTTCGAGATTGTTGCCCAGTGAATTAGAGGAACTTAGAATCTGGTTGCAATTGTATATTGTGGACAAACCAGAACTACATTCAACATTAATTTTATTAAAAACATAAAACTAAAGCCGCTGAAAAGCGGCTTTTTATTTTTTGCCCAATGGGCTGATGATTTTTACATCCTGAAAAGCAATGGCTCCTCGAACGATACTGGAAATAACTTCGCGCAAAGCCTCTGTAATCTGAATTTTAAGCTCGCTTTTGTGGTAGATCAAACTGATTTCCCTGGCAGGGGATGGTTTTTCGAAGGACTTTAGGT
>JAAEZN010000073.1:13501-18356 GCA_018222835.1 Algicola sp.
ATGCTACATTGTGGACAAACCAGAATTAAAGTCAACATTAATTTTATTAAAAACATAAAAGAAAAGCCGCTGAAAAGCGGCTTTTTTAATTTTTGCCCAATGGGCTGATGATTTTTACATCTTGAAAAGCGATAGCACCGCGCACTATGCTGGATATTACTTCGCGCAATGCATCCGTGATTTGAATTTTTAACTCGCTTTTGTGGTAGATCAAACTTATTTCCCGGGCGGGAGTCGGCTTTTCAAAAGATTTTAGGCTCGCTTTTTTGCCCTCTTCCAAGTGCAAGGTGTTCAAGTATGGCAATAAGGTCATGCCCATTCCTTCATCAGCTAAACTGACCAAGGTCTCAAAACTTCCACTTTCTATTTTAAATTGTTCCCCGGATAGATTTTTGGGGGCATTGCAAAGGTTGATGACACCTTCCCTAAAACAATGTCCATCTTGCAATAAAAGAATATCGCTGACATCAAGTTGGTCGGTACGCAGAAGCTCTTTGGAGGCCAACCGATGATTCTTCGGTACATATCCCATAAAAGGTTCATAATATAGCGGGCGCTCCTTTATAAATTCAATTTCCAAAGGAGTAGCTGCGATTCCTGCATCCAAATGACCATCCAAAATATTTTTTATCATGGTTTGGGTGGATTGCTCCTTAATGATCAGGTTCACTTTTGGATACTTTTTTATAAAAGCATTCAAGAACATAGGAAGCAAGGTCGGCATTACGGTAGGTATAATTCCCAAAGTGTAGTCTCCGCCTATAAACCCTTTATCCTGATCTACAATATCTTTGATACGTTCGGCCTCGGCAACAATGTTTTTTGCTTGGGCCACGATTTTTTTTCCAACTTCAGTGATGGTAATCGGTTTTTTGCCTCGATCAAAAATTAGGATATCAAGTTCATCTTCTAACTTTTGCACTTGCATGCTCAGGGTAGGTTGGGTAACAAAACTCTTTTCTGCGGCAAGGGTAAAGTTCCTGTGTTCTGCCACGGCCAGTACATATTGTAGCTGAGTAATCGTCATTAAAAGATAAATTTAAGGTATAAATGTATAAAAAAACTATCAGGCAAATCTATGGAAAATGGCGAATCTTAAAAGGTTCTTTTATGTAAAAACAAAAGCCCGCACAATGGCGGGTCTTTTAATGCTCAATGATGTTTTTTATTAAAACCTGATAGTAAACTCGATATCTTCATCGGCTACTTGAAATTTGGCGCCATCAAAAGTTGGAGGCCCTATGGCCATATCGTTGCCCGACATGCCATAGCTTTCCTTGGGCATTCCGTTGGCCTCAAAATCCATTCGGTTGTTCTCATTAGCATCGTGCAGGGCCATAATGGCATAGTTTCCAGGTTCAACGTTGGTAAATTTTAAGGTCACTTTACCATTTTCAATGCTGCTTTGAAGATTTTGGACTCCAGGGCCTTTCATAAATGTGTCGGCGGTATGCAGTCCAATAAGCACTTTCCCCTCATCACTTGTTATGTTATCGATAGTTACCGTGATATTGATTCCGTTTTTTTCTTGGGCCATGGCCACTAGACTTACAAAGAAGAAACTTAAAGCGAGTGTTACAGTTTTCATGATGCTTGTTTTTGATGTTTTGTATGCTCCAAAAATCATAAAGAAGTTACAGAAGCTAAATTTCAACTTACTGAAATGTTGAATATTGGGAGTGAACTGCAAGGTGGCATGCATGGTGTCAATTCAGTTGTAAAAAAATACAGTTGGGTACTTTGTTTTGGGATGGTCGAAAGTTGATGGGCAATTTTGCGGTATCAATCAAAACGAACAGTTATGAAATTCATTATCAATCTATTTGTTATCTTATTTTGTACGGGAGCCATATTTGCCCAACAGACCATAAGCGGAAGGGTGACCGATTCCAAAAACAACCCAATCGAGGGGGCCAACATTTATCTGGAAGGAACCTACGATGGGGCTTCTTCGGATAAAAACGGGAATTTTAGCTTTGAGACTACCGAGGAGGGACTTCAGACCTTGGTGGTTTCCATGTTGTCCTACGAACCGCATTACGAGGCCGGGGATATATCTTATTTTAAGAAAATCGATATCAAATTGTTGGAATCCATCAATTCCTTGTCTGGTGTAACCTTAACGGCTGGCACTTTTGAGGCAGGGGATAATTCCAAGGTATCTGTGCTTAAGCCATTGGATATTGTAACCACGGCAGGTGCGGCAGGTGATTTTGTGGCGGCCCTTCAAACCTTGCCGGGAACCACAACGGTAAACGAGGACGGGCGTTTGTTCGTAAGAGGGGGCACAGCAGGGGAGACACAGGTTTTTATAGACGGACTTCGTGTTTTTCAACCCTTTAATGCAACAGCCAACAATACTCCTACTCGAGGTAGGTTCTCCCCATTTCTATTTAAGGGAATATCGTTTAGTACCGGTGGTTACTCTGCTGAATATGGCCAAGCTCTTTCCAGTGTACTTTTATTGAACACCACGGATGTGCCACTGCAAGAGAAAACCGATATCTCCATTATGTCCGTAGGAGGTGGTCTGGGCCATACCGAGATTTGGGGAGATCAATCCCTGAGTATAAACACTTCTTATTTCAACCTTGCGCCATACGAAGCGCTGATCCCATCCACACAGGGAGTAAATTGGAAGAGCCCCTACGAGTCCATTGCAGGTGAAGGGGTCTTTAGAAGCAAAGGGGAGAACAGTATGTTTAAACTTTATGCAGGTTTTAATCATGCCAATTTGGATATTGAACAAGAGGATATCAATTTCGAAGATTTTGTTCGATTCCGATTAAAAAACAATAACCTTTACTTTAACTCATCTTACAAGTACTATTTTAAAAACGATTGGAGTTTGACCACTGGTGCTTCCATTGCATGGGATACGAACGATATACATATTGAAGAGGATAACGTGGATGGCAAGGAGACCTCTTCCCATATAAAAGTCAAGGCACGGAAAAGTTTTAGCAATCGTTTTGATTTAAGTTTTGGCACTGAATATTTTAATACCAATTATGATGAAACCTACACGGATATCAACAACAACTCATTTTACAGTGGTTATAATGATGGTCTATGGGCCGCATTTGCAGAATCCGATATTTTTTTGAGCAATAAATTTGCCATGAAGTTGGGCGCACGGGCCACGCAAAGTACTCTTTTAAACGAGTTTAATTTATCTCCAAGAATCTCATTGGCTTATAAACCGGGTGAGGATGGACAGTTTTCTTTGGCTTATGGCGATTTTTATCAAAGACCGCTCACGGAAGTGGTCAAGTTCGATCAAAATGTTCAAATGGAAAAGGCAACGCACTATATCCTTAATTATCAGTACATCAAAAATGGCAAGACTTTTAGGACTGAGCTTTATTATAAGGACTATGACCGTTTGGTAAAGTTTGATACCAATTTGCCACAGTTCAACTCCGATTACTCCAATTTTGGAAGTGGATTTGCACAGGGAATCGATATTTTTTGGAGGGATAGTAAGAGCATAGGGAATTTGGATTATTGGGCATCTTACTCTTACTTGGATACGGAACGGGATTATAGAAACTTTCCCGAAAGGGCAACGCCAAATTTTGCGCCGAAACATAATTTTTCCTTGGTCACCAAGTATTGGGTGGATAAGTTGAGGTCTCAAGTGGGACTTTCTTATTCCTATGGTTCCGGACGACCATATACCAACCCTAATAAGTCTGGTTTTTTACAGGAAAAAACAAGATCCTATAATAATTTGAGCTTTAACTGGGCCTACCTTATCGATCAACAAAAAATCCTGTACTTTTCCGTGAGCAATCTATTGGGTACAAATAACATCAGCAATTATCAATATGCGGATACCCCAAATACGAATGGAGTTTTCGATAGGAGGGCAATTACTCCCCCGGCAGATAGTTTTTTCTTTGTTGGTTTCTTCTGGACCATAAGTACGGACAAGAAAAGTAACCAATTGAATAACCTATAGCCTATTGTTGCATTTTAAGATAATAGTCAACAGAGTGCTTACCCGAACCATACACAATAAAAAAGAGACACAAAACCAAAACAACAATGGACAATATAAGGTTATTTACATCCATTGTTCCTAAAAAATTGGTAAGTACGGCTCCAAAAATAATGGGAAGTTGGGCAATGGCGGCCCATCGGGTAAGTAACCCCACTACTATAAGTATGCCGCCAACAAAATGAGCTGGAACAATGTAATGAAGTATAATCATACCTCCCGGGATGCCCTGAAAGGGGCGTCCCATTTCTTCCATTTCGAGATGGTTGGTCATAAACTCCATTCCTTTAACAAAAAGTACAACACCTAGCATGATCCGTACCAGATCCAAAACTAGATATGTATGGGCGTTCGCCCATTTATTCATATTTTTGATTAGATCCATGGCGATAAAGTTTAAGATTTACCTATATAAGATACTCATTTATAAGTTATTATAAAAATAAATAGAGTTAACCTATAAAAAAAGTAGGGGATTTTTGATAAAAAACTGAAAGTGCTAGGAGCGGAGTAGGTTCAACTCCATTTGTATATCACTACGAACATAAGGTGAAGCAATTCCGGTAATTTCCACAAAACCCAATTTCCCATATAAGGATAGTGCAGGTGCCAGTTTACGATTGCTTTCCAAAAATAGTTTCTTGGCACCCAAAGAAGTAGCCTTATCTATAATATGTTGCCCCAGTAATTTACCAATACCTCTTCCTTGGGCCTTGGGTGATACGCCCATCTTGCAAAGTTCAAAATCAAAACCTTCGTACTTGCTGGGAATAAGCGCACATACGCCCACCGGAGTAGCATCCAATAACGCAACGGCGATATAGCCCCCTTTGTCCATAATATATTCTTGAG
>JAAEZN010000074.1 GCA_018222835.1 Algicola sp.
TTAGGGCCGAAGCGCAATTTGCCATAGCCCAAGAAATGGCATTAAATCCGTTGGACTTTTTTATTAGAAGAACGGGCCGATTGTATTTTGACATTGACAGTGTTCGAAAATATAAAGCTTCAGTTTTCGAAGAATTCCAGATGGCATATAACTACTCAAAGGAAGAAATGGAGGTCTTTTCTAAGGAATTGGATTCGCAATTAAAGGAGCATTCCGATTTTTCGTTGGAGCGGGGTTAATCCAACTTCTCCGTTAATTATATTTTTCTTTGCCAAAACCTATCAATTCGAGGAAAATTCATGGGGTTTTGTTGATTTCCAGTTCTTGATACGTTTTTTTCTTTCGAAGAAACCTCAGAATTACCCATCCATCAATTCAAAACAGCCATCCGTCAACTCAAAAAGAGCATCCCTCAATTCAACATAATTTGATAGGTATTGAAAGGTAAACTTTACATAGCTTCACATCAATCGTAATTCCGTTAACAAAAGCCTACGTTATGCGATTTTCTCAAATTAAACCTACTATTGCTTTTACAACCTTTTTTAGAATCGGAGCATTTGTTTTGGGTATATTATTAGTTTCATGTGAAAATGAAGAAGAACAAAATATGCTGTTCGAAGAAAGTCAATCCATTTCCTTGCTTTTTGATAAGGCGGAAGTAGAGAAGGCAGAATTAAAGGAAAAATTAGCCTATAAGAATTATCATCTTACCAATTTAATGGAGGAAGCACTAAGGACCAACTTGGATTTTGAACAACAAATGGGAAAGAAATCAGGAAAACTGAAGGGTTTACGCCCTTTTTATTTTGATGATTTATTAAGTGAAGGAATCGTAGGAAAGGGACGTAGAACAAATAATGACAGTATTCAATTTTCCTTGAATGCCTTTATCGATTTGGATGGAGGGTCTTGGCACCCATATGTTTATAAAATCAAAGAAGGCAGAGGAAATGAACCTTTATTTCTGATTAATAGCTATGACCCGGATATGGAGAAAGAGATTGTTCAAGGATATAAATTGAATACTACTGGTCAATTAAAACTCAAGTATCGGGATTTGTCAGAAGAAGACATTTTTGGACCAAATCTAGTTCAGGAAGCTGATGGAAATGACGTATATGTGCTTGGGATATCTCCCGAAGACGAAGAAGCTATGTTGTCAGAGCCGTTTGAGGAGTTTAACGATGGAGAAATCCCTGAGCCTTCGGACGAAAATGGCTCTGTGCCTGGAGGAGGCGGTGGTGGCGGAAATGCTGTTTCTGAAGACCTCCAAATTCAAAAAATTAAGATTAAGGACAAAAAAGAGTCTTGGATAGAAAAAGCTGATGTTTATATCTATGGTTATGCAATGTCAGGTAATCCTAATTTTTTTGAACCTTTGGGATATTTTTGGGGAGACAGGACAACTATAGATGGAGCACAAATCCGAAATAATCCTGAGTATAAGCTAGGTAAATTTTCCAATAGCGACGTTAACAACGGAACTTTTAAAACCATTAACAAACATATAGTAAACAGGAGTGAATCATGCGGTCTATTTATTTCATACATTATTTATGAATATGATGGATTTCCCGCGCCATTGAAATCTGTTTATTTTGGTCGTCCAGATGGTAGTAGCTCAAAAATCAGTTACAGATCTTATAATCAAAAATACTTTTCTGGGCAAGTGCGTGGATGTGATGTATTCGAGTATGATAATTTCTTTGTTTTAAAAGGATTTGGTAATGTCATTGAGAATTCTGTTGTCGAATACCATTTCAGTCCTTTGTATTAGGCAAATTAATTTCAAATGAAAAAGCTCACACTCATACTGTTATTTTTACTGCCACTATATCTTGCGGCTCAAGATAACTCAAGAGAGAAAAATTTCTTTTTAAACCTTGGTGCTGAATATAGAATTACCCCCATTCACAGGTCTGGGGACCAAGCAATTGCCACAGATTTTATTAATCCCGATTTGCAAAATTCTGGACCTGTTCTTAATGTGGGTGTTGACTATTATATTTTACAGAATTTTAGTTTAGGATTTAAAACCTCCGTTCGTTATGATTTGATAACAACTAAGGTTGATGAAACTGGTACAGGAAGTGAGGTGAACTATGAAACAGAAAGGGGGCTAATGTTCGGTTATCATTTTAATTTGAACTATCACTTTCAAGTTTTTAAAAAAGGAGATTTGTTGGTCAGAGCAGGTCTAAGTTTACTCAATCGAAATAGTGAATATGTGCGCACCGAATCTACCTTCAATGAAGAAGGAGAGGTCGTCGATACAACCTCATCAATAGATAACTATAATTTTACTGCAAATAAACTTTCCGTTGGTTATGGAAAAGGCAGGTCTAAAATAATGATGGGGGTTTACATATCTCGAAACACTAAGTACTTTGATGAGAAGACTACGTTTATTATTCCGTTTTTATGTTACAGCTTTGATGTGGCCAAATTTTGATTCCAATCAATCCAACTTCTCCGTCAGCTTTTCAAACACCTTTTTCGGGTTCTTGTTTTTATAGAGTACCTGGTACACTGCGTTAATAATGGGCGTTTTGGACTTCTTTTGAATTTTCTCCATTAAGTCATGGGCACTTTTGGTGGCATAATAGCCTTCGGCCACCATATTCATTTCCATCATGGCACTTTTAACCGTGTAGCCCTTGCCGATCATATTCCCGAACATACGGTTTCTACTAAAAACGGAGTAGCCTGTTACCAATAGGTCGCCCAAATAGGCCGAAGCATTTATGTTGCGCTTCATTTTGTACACCTTGTCTATAAAGCGTTTCATTTCGCGGATGGCGTTGCTCATCAGTACACTTTGGAAGTTGTCCCCATATCCCAGACCGTGGGCAATGCCCGCAGAAATGGCATAAATATTTTTTAGCATGGCCGCATATTCAGTGCCAATAATGTCATCGGAGATTTTGGTGCGGATATAATCACTTTTTAAGTGATTGGCTACCATCTTGGCCTTGTCGGCATCAGCACAGGCAATGGTTAGGTAAGATAGGCGCTCCAAGGCCACTTCCTCTGCATGGCACGGACCTGTGATCACTCCGATATCCTCAAATGGAATATTGTATTTCTCATTAAAATGTTCCCCAACAATACGCCCACTTTCAGGAACAATGCCCTTAATGGCCGAGAAGATAATTTTTCCTGTCAAGGAACTCGTCAAACTTTGCAACTCCCTTTCCAAAAAGGCCGAGGGGATAACAAAAATGAGCACGTCCGAAGCATCGACCACTTTGTTTATAGCGTGGCTCATGCGTAGTTGATCGGTGTCAAACTCCACCGAACTCAAATAGTTAGGGTTATGGCCTTCTTTTTCAATATGTCGGATTGCAGAATCGCTCCGCATATACCAGTTTACCTGATCTAAATTTTCGGTCAGCATTTTTACAATGGCTGTTCCCCAACTTCCACCTCCAAGTACTCCAAAGGTAAGCTTGTCTTTCATGTATCCTAATTATGGTGTAAATCTAAAAAATAAAATCATGAGCCTGTTTTATGTTGATTATCAAATGGTTATTAAAAGTGGCATAGTGATTGGTTTAGCTAAAGTGAACCTTAAAACCTCGATTATGAAAAATAAAAAACTACTCTTTGGAATTATATTCATAGGCCTATTGGCCGGTTCTTGTTATACCGAGGTTATTGTGGAAGACGATTTTATTGAAGAATCGCCCATTAATACCGCTTTGGTTTTGGAATCCTATGATCTATGGTATGTGGATATCAATGAAACTCGCGGCAATGGAGAAGTTCCCTTTTTGCAACGCGCTTTTACCATTTCTTTTGACAGGGGAACCATTTACGCCAACAATAATCTATCAGGTTTGGGAAAAACAGGTAACGGAATGGGTATCCATGTGGGCGTCTATGCTACCCTTGCCGGACAGGTGGAAATAAACCACGATGTAGATGGTATGTGGTTATTGGATGTCTTTGCACTGGACAATAATACGTTGGAAATATACGATCGAAGATCCGATACCTCTTATATTTTGGAGGGATATCAAAGAAGTCAATTTGATTATGATATAGTCTTCTACGACAACATCCATTATTTTTTACAGGAATACCAAGTTTGGGAAAAGACCTATACTAGTGAGTTGGGGGCCCTAAATGAGTTTGATAATGAAAACTATTTACAGTTTTTTACTGATAGAGGAGGTTATTTTAGGTCATCCGTGGATGCTCAAGGCATTCCATTGACAAACATTCAATGGGATTATGAAGGCGATTACGAAGTGTACGATGTGGACAACGATGCTACCTTAAAAACTTTAACACTCGATTATGACTTCTTGGGCAATGATTATTTTGAGCTGTACGTTATCAATGATAGTACTATAGAGTTGTACCATGTGTCCAGTGGAACGGTATATGAATTTACCGGTAGAGGATACATCCAATATTTAAAATCAAACGGCGGAACAGGAAAAAAACGTTCAAAGACCAATAACCCTGTAATGAACGTTGCCCGTCAACGAAATATGTAAGGAAGAACAATATTGTTCGACTATACAAACAGTTTTTTTGGTTGGTTATTTAGTTAAGAATCGCCCCGAGCTTTATTGGTCGGGGCGATTTTTTATAAATGCTTTGCATGTGCATACGATACCGTTGGCCAGCATCTATCCGTAGAATCGCACTAACTATTAGATTATCAAATCCTTAAAAATGGCCGAGCGATTAGGGTCTTGCATTTAATAGTGCTACTTTTGCCCGCTTCAAGAAAAAAGCCATGAAAAAGTATCTCAACCTTTTTGATTTTTCACAAAAAGTAAATTATCGCACAGAAATTTTATCGGGCTTAACCGTAGCGCTTGCCTTGGTGCCCGAGGCCATTGCCTTTGCATTTATCGCAGGCCTGTCGCCATTGACCGGTTTGTATGCCGCATTTGTTATGGGATTGGTCACTTCCATTTTGGGTGGCAGACCAGGAATGATCTCTGGAGCAACCGGGGCCGTGGCTGTGGTAATTGTAACATTGGCACAGAAATGTGGCGTAGAATATGTATTTGCCACCGTTATTCTTGCGGGGATTTTGCAGTTGCTCGCAGGTGTTCTTCGATTGGGAAAATTAATGCGTTTGGTGCCCCATCCCGTTATCTTTGGTTTTGTAAACGGTTTGGCGGTCATTATTTTTATGTCGCAAATGAGCCAGTTCAAAACTGTGGATGGTGAATGGTTGAGCGGGAGCACTTTGTATGTTTTCTTGGGATTGGTGTTGCTTACCATGGTAGTTATTTGGGGGTTGCCCAAACTAACTAAGGTAGTTCCAGCATCCTTGGCAGCCATTCTTTTGGTGTTTGGAATCGTGTTTTTCTTGGGATTGGACACACGGACCATTGGAGATATAGCTTCCATTCAAGGAACATTTCCTCCATTTCATATTCCCGACCTTCCTTTTACTTTGGAAACCTTGCAGATTATATTCCCTTTTGCTGGAATTATGGCAGGTGTTGGTCTTATTGAAAGTTTGCTGACACTGAACATTGTGGATGAAATTACCGAAACACGAGGTAGGGGGAACAAAGAAGCCGTTGCTCAGGGAACCGCAAATATTTTATCCGGATTTTTCTCAGGAATGGGAGGTTGTGCCATGATCGGACAAAGTTTGATCAATACCTCCAACGGTGCACGTGCACGCCTTTCTGGTATTGTGGCCTCTTTAATGCTATTGGTGTTTATTATGTTCGGCTCCAGCCTTATTGAAAAAGTTCCTATGGCCGCACTTACAGGACTTATGATCATGGTAGCCTTGGGAACCTTCGAATGGGCGAGCCTAAAAACCTTCCGTAGAATGCCAAAATCCGATGTGTTGGTGATGGTACTTGTTACTTTAGTGACCGTATTCCTTCACAATTTGGCCTTGGCCGTATTAGTGGGTGTGATTATTTCCGCACTTGTATTTGCATGGGACAACGCAAAACGTATCCGCGCCAGAAAGAGCATTGATGATGAAGGGGTAAAGCATTACGAAATCTATGGTCCTTTATTCTTTGGAAGCACCACATTATTTGCTGAAAAATTTGATGTTTTGAACGATCCGGAGGAAGTGGTCATCGACTTTGCAGAAAGTAGGTTAGTCGATATGTCCGCTATTGAAGCTGTGAACAAGATTACGGAACGCTACCGAAAAGTGGGCAAAAAAGTACACCTGAAACACTTGAGCCGAGACTGTAGAAGATTATTGGCCAATGCCGACGATATTATCGAAGTAAACGTTCTGGAAGACCCGACCTATAAGGTTGTGGTGGATTAAGGTTACTCCTTGGTTTTCCCCAAAAACACGTTCACATTGGGATTCTGTGGGTTACCACAGGAACGGCGCATCAAAACTATTTGGCCCGTATGTTGGATACAATCCGAAACCATCCCATTAATGATGTTCCAAATAGGGAATTCGAATTTATGTTCCCCTTTTTTAAAGATTACTTTATAGTTCTCCATACCCTCCATGGTGGCATTTTTAACCTTACTGCTTGCAGATTGGAGATTGAGTAAGGTCAACTTTCTTAAATCCTCAAAAGAATACGTGGTCGGATTTGTTGGCTTTTCATAGGGCTTCGCGTCTGGTGCCAATAGAATATTGTTGGACATCACATTGATATGTTCCATGGTTTCAAAAATGGACCGTCCCTTTTCTGATGGTCTGTAGGCAAGGTCATCCTCCGTCAACCCCTCGGTTGCCCAATAAAATCGATACCCCAACCCATCTATTAATCTGGCCAATATATTTCCGGGTAAATAGTTTTCTGGATATTTTGGGATTTCTCTGTAGGGTAGTTTCATTTCTTTTACCTTATAATAGTTTACTTGAAGCATTAAAATAAAGAGAAAGGATACGGATGTTTCATAAAACGTGGAATTGGGAAACAAAAACAGCTTTAATCACATTCAGATTTGGTCAAAGGCATAGAAGAGGCAAAATTGATATTTTCTTTATCCTTGAACGCCATACCGGTCTCATCCAGTTCGCCAAACCCTTCAATAAGTTGATTACCGGTCAATAAAAAGGCAACTTCCCTAGAACTTTCAATGCCTTCAGACATAAAAACATAGTTTCCAAAGAGCAGACTATCCTTTAAAACACCGGAAAATGTCCCTGAACTGGCATCTTTCTCTTTAAGGGAGTAATCAAGTTGGCCCATCACGGAATCGTTGATTTGGGTAATCTTCATAACCACTTTGTTTCCGTTTGCATCATAAGTATAACATCCAATCTCCAAACTGGGCGATGCAACCTCCACAATAAGATCTTCTGTGGTTTCCTGAGTGGATTCCGTCTCTTTTTCCTTGGTTTTGCAGCTTGCTACAACGAGGATTAGTAACAAGGCTATCATTGATTTTTTCATGGTCAGTCTATTTTTTTGAAAATCAATAAGTTTTCTTCAGAATCATTGGAGAGGTAGAGTCTGTTGTTTTCAATTTTATAGGTAACGCCACTTTGTAATGCCTTTAAAAATTGGGATTCCTTTTCCATGTTCGGACAGGCCATCATTGTAGAAGCGACCTGTGTAAATCGCAGTACATCTTTTTCATAAAATAAACTTCCGTTCATCCGATTGCATCCAGAAAACCCAGAAAACCTATTGTTGTTGATGTTGACTTCCATATTGGGAACATCATTGCCATTAAAATCTTCTTTACTGACCGTGGTTCCTTGCATCTTTTCCAACACCCAAATATCATGAAGTCTATAATCGGTAATGTAAGAACCGCAGCCTTCGTACACCTTGGTTTCGCCTCCGCCCGTATTCTTATAGGATACGGTAACTGTATATGGAAACACTTCACCGGACATGGCATTGGTGCACTCCTTGTGCGCAATAATAACATCCAATAAGGTAGCTTCGGTTTGTATGCGGTACATGGCAATGTTGGAATCCTGTGCTTTTATGGGTTCCGTTGGAGGGGTCTGGATGGTGTCCTCCATGGTTTTGAGCTCAATTTTATTGTTGTATATTTTTAATCCCCAAAACGGTTCGGTACCGGTAGCCTTAAAATAACTACCATCCATATCTATAGTAATGGGTTCCATTTCTCGTTCTTTTTCTTCTTTTTGCATAGTGTCCTTTACAATTGCCTCTGGTGTTCCTGTGGTTTGGGAAGGTTCTTGTTTTTTCTTGTCCAAACAGCTAAAAAACAAGAAAGCGATACAACTAAGGGTTAAAATATTTTTCATGGTGATATTTTTTTGAAACGCATCATAGGGATTTCACCGACCAAAAGGTTGAGTTTGCCGTCTTCTAAGGAATAGCTATCTATTTTCGCCATCATTTTCAAGAATTGACGCTCGCTCCCGCCACAGAACATCATTGTTGTTGGCCCCGGTTCTCCAAAAGACATGGAGCTTTCGACCACTTTATACGATGCAGAGTATCCATTGCAACTATCGGTGCCGGTTACTTTTCCGGATTCCTTATCAAAAGTGAGCTGGGGTCTTTTTTTGGGGAAAAGTCCCTCAAAGGCAATACGGGGTCCAGAAATATACTCTAGTTCCCAAGTATGGCCATACAGTTCTTCTTCGCTTGATTTTATATCGCTACAAGATTTGGCCAATAACACGGTGAGGAAAAGCAACATGATAGAGGTTTTCATTGTAATAGGAATTAATGGTTAATGAAGTAGTAATGTACTAAAAAATGAAATACCTCCCCCATCCATTAGGTTGTTAAATTGCTAAATAATATATGCTCTATTGGGTTCTTTTGCTCCATACTTCGTAAATGGGGCTGCCCTTGCTGCTCGAACCTGAGTGGTGCCAATCGCCATCCTTTAATTCATAACCGAACTGTAGGCTTGCTCCAACCCGTGAGTCGTCCCTGGAAAAGAAACCAATGTTTTCGGTGTACTTGCCATTAATGGTAATATATGTACCCCCTGCAGTTCCCATAAATTCTTTGGTCTCGGTATTGTATGCAATCCATTGAAAACGCGTTCCAGACAATATTTTCATGGTTTTTCGTGGTCCGGAGGTGTCCCGTTTCACAATTTCACCGTCCCGTTTTCTTCCGGAAATCAGCCAAGCACCATTAAGATCGCCCGGAGAGCCGTTATCAACTCTGGTCCAGTTGGATTCCCCCAATTTGAGCGTATCATTATTAATTTTGTATGGTTCGGTTTTGGTTTCGCCAATAACTTCGGGAGTATTGGAATCAAATTCGAACAAAAAAATCAGCGCATTGTCCGAAGAGCTATAGCTTCCACCTTTGGTACCGATAAATTTTCCGTTTTCTTTTTCAAAAATCGCTTCGGAAAAAAAGCCATCGGTTAAAACAAGTACGTATTCCACTTGCGTACCTTCATCGTTAGATGCGATAGTGCTCCAAGCTCCTTCCAAGCTTTGGGCCTTTGCCACTGCAAACGACAGGAGCGCGTAAAAACAGACAACTAATTTTTTCATAGGATATGATTTTCTTTCTAAAATAGAAAAATGCTGTTGCTTAAACAATTAAACAACAGCATTTTAAAATCTTGATATTGCTATTATAGCGTCCTAAGGTACTCGGCAATGTCCCTAGCCTCGTCTTCGGTCAAATTTTGGTTCAGCATTATAGCGTTGTTGTATTCCTTTAACAAAGCTATTGCAATTGGGTCTTCTTTGAGCATTCCGTCAGGGTTCAGAATCATGTTCATTACCCATTCAGGACTTCTTCTGTCGTAAACCCCTTTAAGTGCAGGGCCTATCATACGTTTATCTACCATGTGGCAGGCTACGCAAATGGCTTCAAATTTGGCCTTGCCCCGAGAAACCATCTCATCATTGATATCATCTGGGAACTCCAGATCGGTAATTGGCCCAACACCTTTGTTGTCCAAATCAACGGGCACTTCTTCTTTTTCCGTGGCTTTCTTTTCTTCGGTCTTAGTGCGGCTTACCTCAAAACCATCTTTTTTCTCTTCTTTTTTTCCTCCGCAGCTCGCTATCATGGCACCTAGTGCCAAGACCATAACAGTTTTTTTCATTCTGATTTTATTGAAGTTTGTTTGTGTAAATCTTGCCACTAAGATAGGCAATTAGGGAAGAAAAACCGGAGTGATTTTGTTTTGTGCGTCACAAAAGGGCTGTTATTACCCTGTTTAAATAGAATCAAAGAAATCCAGAGCCCTCTTTTCTGTATAGGTAATGTTATTTTTGCCCCAAAACCCCACATGGCCACCATAGTTGGGCATCTCTAAATGGAGGTTTGGATTTTTATCGGTTTCCTTCACGGGATAACACTCAGGTCCTAGAAAGGAATCATTTTTGGCATTGATGATCAAACTGGGTACCGTTATGTTCGGTAAAAACTGAAGGGAACTACATTGCTCATAATAGTCCAAGGCATTTTTAAAATGATGGGCCTTGCTTGTGTAAACATCATCAAAATCTTTTAATGTTTTAATTTTTTTAATGTTGGTATTGCTAATTTTTTCTGGGAACATAGCTTGTTTCTGTCTCAATTTTTCCAACAGATTGCCTTTAAACCGGATAGCATACAATATATTTTTTGTGCTGAGAAGTTGTTTACAAGAGTCGTGCAAATTACAGGGCACGGAAACAGCAACGGCGCCCTTTAATTCGGTTGGGATTTGGTTTCCCTCTCCCAAATATTTGAGCAAAAGATTTCCGCCCAGACTGAAGCCTTTCAAAAAGATGCTCTTATAATCCCT
This sequence comes from Algicola sp., assembly GCA_018222835.1. Classification (GTDB taxonomy): domain Bacteria; phylum Bacteroidota; class Bacteroidia; order Flavobacteriales; family Flavobacteriaceae; genus Flagellimonas. The sequence goes on from JAAEZN010000074.1 coordinate 10,672, forward strand.
TGTGTTCAGTATATGATCTAGAATGTCCATCAAATCTTCGGTGGCTCCCGAATGGTAAGATCTATATTTTATGTTCGGTTTCCCGCTACATCCCCTGTAGTTCGCCGCACAGCAATCGTAACCGTTTTGGTTGAGAATTTTGGCACTTCCGGTAATATATGGCCGTTGCGCATCTCCCTCCAGGCCATGGAGCAATACCACCAGTTTTTTGGATGGTGATTGCGCATAGCTCCAGTCCAGATCCAAAAAGTCACCATCGGAAAGGGCAATTCGTTCCCTTTTTTGAACCACACTGTTCACCGATCGGATTATACCTGAATATATGGTGGAAAAATGACCATTTCTGAACAAAATAGGCGGTGCATAATTGGAATCTTGTTGGGGCATTGGTACAACTTATTCTTTAGGATAGGTTTTTAAAAGATTGGCCTGCTCTTCTACCGAGGTCTTAAATTCACTCTTAAGGTCGGTTACTAGTTGGGATACGGGCAACACATTGTTCACGGTGGTGACCCCTTGTCCAGCTGACCAAATAGTTTTCCATGCTTTGGCCTCTGTATCCAGTTCTTTGCCAAAGTCTATTTTTCGGTCTTTTTTTAAATCTTCTTCGGAAATTCCGGCCGCGCGAAGACTTTCTGCCAAAAAGTTGGCCGGAACACCGGATATAGCTGCTGTGTAGATTACATCGTCCGCACCGGCATTTATAATCATTTTTCGATATTCTTCTGTAGCCTTACTCTCTTCAGTATTTATAAAACGGGTGCCCATATAGGCAAGATCGGCACCCATCTGCATAGCAGAGGCAACATCCCGCCCTGTGCTGATGCACCCTGATAACAGTATGGTCTTGGTGTAGAATTTTTTGATTTCCGCTACTAAACTCATTGGGTTTATGGTGCCTCCATGCCCTCCTGCCCCGGCAGATACCAAAATAAGTCCATCCACACCGGCCTCGGCAGCTTTTTCGGCATGGCGCTTTTTAATAATATCATGAAATACCAAGCCGCCATAGCTGTGAATGGCATCTACTACTTGGCTTACGGCGCCCAAGGAAGTGATTACGAGCGGCACCTTGTGTTTAACACAAAGCTTGATGTCCGCCTCCAATCGCGGATTGGTAGGGTGCACAATTAAATTGACACCAAAAGGTGCGGCCTTTTTGCCAGTTTCCTCTTCAAATTGTTTTAATTCTGATTTTATTTGGATGAGCCATTCTTCAAAACCCTCGCTGGTTCGTTGGTTGAGGGCAGGGAAAGTGCCTACAATTCCATTTTTACAACATTCTATCACCAATTTTGGTCCCGAGATCAGGAACATGGGAGCGGCAACCACCGGAAGGGATAATTTTTTAATGAATTCAGCTTTTTCACTCATGGCTTCTGTGTTAAACTATGTTTAAAAATATGAACAATTCCTATTCTTTATAGGAATCAGTTATAAAACTATGGTATTTTTACAATTATTATGCATGCATAACAAAATAACCTGATATGTTTTTTAAAGAATTTGAAATTAGATGGAGCGATATTGACGCTAATCGACACTTGGCAAACTCCGCTTATATAAACTTTATGAGTCATACTCGAATGGCATATTTGGGACTGCTCGGCTTTAACCATAAGAGCATGGCCACAAACAATATCGGGCCTGTAGTATTTTATGAGCACATGTATTATTTTAAAGAAGCATTTCCAGGTAAACCTGTAAAGGTTTCGTTGGAGTTTACCGGCATGAGCGAGGACGGGATGTTCTTTGAATTTAGGCACAACTTCTACGACCATAATGGGAAAAATTTTGCCCGTTGCGAAATGATGGGTGCCTGGATCGATTTGAAAGAGCGTAAATTGATCGGTCTGCCCGATGAATTTCTTCAAGCTTTCGAGGCCATGGAAAAAACGGACGATTTTAAAACCTTGACCAAAGAGGACACTCGTAAACATGTTCAAGTTCCCATGGACATGGAGATGATTTAATAGGATACATCAATTTTTAGGATACCCGAACCAGCTTGGGGAATTGGTAATCAATTTTCCCGAGATGATTTCGTCCAGCCAACGCTCGTACCAGTCTAAAAAGTTTTGATCTTCTGAAAATTTTGGAGGGGAAAGTTCTCCCCTGTCCAAGTTTACCACCCTGCCTGCATAGGAGCCATTTAAAACTAGGGCATGGATAAAGGAGCAGCCTTGTGAGCCGAGAGGCAATATACCGCCATATAGTTCTCCGTTCAATTCTTCAAAAACTTTATCGGCGATATTCTCATCGTATAAAGGTTCTGTCCATTCATCCCATTGTTTTTCGGTAATAAATGGATGTAAAATGCACTCCCTTTTTAAGTGCTTTTCAACATTGTTATAAATCAGGTCGTCCAAATGTTGCCCAAAGGGATAAATGCCAAAATAAGGTCCAGCACCTGAGTTTTGGTACGAGGAACCTTGATTCCCAATATTTAGTACGAAGTGTTTATAACATTCGGGCAGCTTTATCCCAAAGTTGTATTCGAATGCTTTGATGTCGCAAATATCTATTGGTGCATTAATTTGATATTTATGACCCCCGGCTCCAAAAACTTTGAAGAGTCCATCTCTTTCCTTTGCCTTAAAGAGTTTGTTCTTAATGCGTTGAATTTGTATAGAATATTCTGGCATAGTGTTCCATTTTGCAGGAAAACTACATAATCCAATGATGAATCACGTCACCGAATTGACAGATGGCGCTTTTGTTTTGACGTAGGTGCTGTTTTGATCAATGTTATTTACCCCTTTTTGGCTTTTTGCTGGCCAAATACACACCGACCAACACAAAGGCCATGGCAATCAGTTTAATTAAGGTGAGTTGATCTTTGCCCGAAAAAAGCGCAAAAACTATTCCAACCAAAGGTTGCATATAAACAAAGGCACCTACGGAAGAGGCCTTAAGCTGGGTAAGTGCAAATATGTTGAATAGATAGGTTAAAAATGTAGTGCCAATAACTACAAAGGCAATAGAACCGAATGCCCAAGCTGGTATAGAGGCCCATTGTATTTCCATTGCCTCTGGCAAGGTTATGGGAAGGTTTACTACAAAGGCAACAGTAAACAGCCATTTAAGCATGGTAAACGGATGGTATTTTTCTATCAAGGTTTTTACAACGACCAAATATGCCCCATACGAAGCTGCATTAATGATGAACAAGATATTGCCTAATGGAATATTTGGAGCATCCTGCCGTACTTCGGCGCCAAAAAGGATAAGAGCCACCGCTCCTACAAAGCCCAGAAAGATGCCAAGACTCTTGTTCAAGGTGATTTTCTCCTTTAAAAAAAGTGCAGAGATTACCACAACGATTATTGGGGATATGGTAACTAAAACCGCACTGTTTATAGGCGTGGAAAGCTCTAGTCCCTTAAAAAAAGTGAGCATGTTTATGGACATTCCCAGCAAGGCGCACACCAATACACGACCCCAATCCCTTTTTTCAATTTTTTCTTTGGGCCCAAAAATAGATATAAGCCAAAAGAGTAAAGATGCCCCTCCTACCCTTAAAAATATAAACCCAAAGGGTTTAACATGGGTAGGCATTACACCTTTGGCCACTGTGTGGTTAATACCGTAAATAACCGTAGCGCCAATAGCGGCCAGTATAGCGAGGGTTCTTTTGCTCATGAATGTAGGGCTTCCTTGGCAGCTTCTACAGTTTTTTTGGAGTTACCGACAAAGATTTGATTTTCGACCACGACCACTGGCCTTTTTAAAAAAGTGTAGTGCTCCAAGATCAAGTCCTTATAATCATTTTCGGAAAGCTCTTTTTCATGAAGCCCTTTTTCTCTAAAAAGCATGGCCCTTCTGCTGAACAAGGATTCGTAGCTTTCGCTCAAACTTGCCATGTGTTCCAATTGTTCGGAGGTAATCGATTCACTTTTAATCTCTTGAAGCTCCACACCGTCCAATGGTTCCAATTCTTTTAGGATTCGCTTACAGGTGGAACAACTGCCCAGATGGTATATTTTTTTCATGATTTAAGTGTTGGATGAACAAAGGAAGTCAAAAATCTATCAAAATACATAGGTAAAAGGTAAATTCAACATCATTTATGGAGGCTGTTTAATTTATTCACGGATGATGGTCTATGTATAAGTACTTTTTCAGATTTTAGGGCTAGTTTTACAACATATAGTATAGTACAATGGACAAGACATTCGATATTCTTTTAAAGAACAGAAATATTCTTCACTCTTTTTTGCAAAACACCCCAAAAGAGGATTTATTCCGAACCCCTGATGGCTTTAACAATAATATTTGGTGGAACATTGCCCATGTTGTGGTAACCCCGCAATTATTGCTGTATAAATTGAGCGGTCTGGATTTTACCATTGAAGAGGGGTTGGTCAACAAATACAAGAAAGGAACTTTTCCAGAGGGAGAGCCTTCCGAAGCGGAAATGGAGAAGATCATGACCTATCTATTCAGTACCGTGGAACAAATCCAACAGGATTACGAACAGGGTGCCTTCAAAAATTTTCAGGAGTACATGACTACGCCAAAGGTTGGGTTGAACAGTGTGGAGGATGCGCTGCAATTCAATGTGTTTCACGAAGGACTCCATTTAGGGGCTATCCTTGCCTTAAAAAGGGCTCTGGCAAGGGATTAAATTTGCTTCGTTCCTTTTTCGGATTGTTTTTATTGGCTGGATTTCTTTGTTATTTCCATCAAATTGATGTGGGGTAAATCCAAGTCAATGAAAATCAATTATATTTGCTTGCCAGAATTTAAGAACCCAAATCTTAATCAAAATGAAGAACTACCATTTAGGCTATGGGGTCCTGCTGGCACTCCTTATATTTTCTTTACAACAAGCATTTTCGCAACGAGGAAACCTTTCTTTGGGCATGGTACCAACGTATAAAACGGATGGCTACGGTATTCAGCTCAACTCTAACTACTCTCACAGCACTACAGACTTTATCCAATTGTCTTTGGCGGCTACTTTTTCCAAAGAAAAACCCAATTCGGGGGTTGAGTTTCCATACGATGATTATTTGTTCGGTCTTGGATATTTCACGACTATTTTAAGCGTTCCAGACAAGGGGATTTTCTTCTATTTTGGTGGTGGACCCTCTGCAGGATATAAATACATCAACAAGGGTAAAACCGAATTTGACTTTGATGCATTGGAAGCGGAAAGTAGTTTTATTTATGGGGGATATGCCTCTCTTGAAATGGATTTTTTCATATCTGATGCCTTCTCCTTGATCATTCCTATTAACGGTTACTACCATTTTAATAGCGACCTGAATGATTCTACACTTTTATTGGGTGCCGGAATCAGATATTATTTTAACTAGCGGGGCTACTCCTTTACCTTTCGTTTTAAGTATAGATTTATTTCGTTGTAAGGTAAGATCAGTTCAATTGGGCCGTCGGCATAGGAAGCTACTTCGTATTGGTTATAGATTAGTTTAATGCCGTCTTTTGTGTACCCTATATTGTTGGGCAGGTGAAAAGAGTCTCCCTCGAACATAAAGCCGGTTGAGTTGATGTTCTCATCCTGTGGTATTTTTTCCTGTATCCTGAATTTGGTCTCTGCAAAATCCTCGAATCCGTCCAAATCCTCAAAAAGTTCCCAATTTTCCAGCTCCGCACCTTTCTTTTTATCAAAATTTAGGTATGATGTGGAAGCATAACCGTGGGCACCCCCGGTAAAGGAATAAGAATTCAACATAAAGGTGATTATGTTTTCATCTTCGTAAACCACAACACCATCTATCTCTGCTTCCCATTGTATCTCGTCCGGAAATTTGGTCTTCAGTTCTTTGTAACTATCCGAAAAGGATTGCAGGGCTTTACCCATTTCATCAATAGTCCTATCTTCACTAAAGGATAGAATACTGATAACTTCTTCTTGCAATGACCTGTTTATGGCCAACGAAACGGGCGAATTGTCCAATGCATTGGGAATGTTGATGTCAATTTTAGGGCAGTCCTCACAATTTTCACCTTGTAATTGAACAGGTTCAAAAGCGAGTTTGTTCTCTGTTTGGCAGCTGATCAACAAAAAGAAGAATAAGAAAACACCTAGCAGTTGTTTCATGATTTGAGGTTTTGGAGCATCAAAAATAATACTTCGGGAAGATAACGATACATTTGTAGGCAGATAGTTTTAGCATGAGCAAAAAAGAGTTAAAATTTAATAGCAAGGCCATCCATGGAGGGCAACAACCAGAGAAGGGCTACGGTGCCGTAATGCCGCCAATTTATCAAACTTCTACATACGCACAGTCCACTCCGGGCGAGCATAAGGGATATGAGTATTCCCGAGTCTCGAACCCTACCCGAACGGCTTTGGAGAATGCAGTGGCCAGTTTAGAGAATGGAAGTTATGGAATGGCTTTTGGAAGTGGTATGGCCGCGATTGATGCCGCAATGAAACTTTTGAGTCCCGGTGATGAGGTAATCTGCACAAGTGACCTTTATGGAGGGAGCTACAGACTCTTTAAGCAGGTGTACGAGAAATATGGTATCAAGTTTCTGTTTTCTGGGATGCTGGATATGGAGGAACTGGAAGCCCAAATAACACACAACACCAAATTGGTTTGGCTGGAAACACCGACCAACCCCATGATGAATATTATTGATATTGAAGCTGTAGCCAAGGTTACACAAAAACATCAGGTTCTTTTGGGGGTGGACAATACATTTGCCACGCCTTATTTACAGCGACCGTTGGATCTTGGGGCAGATATTGTAATGCATTCCGCTACCAAATATTTGGCGGGACATAGCGATGTGGTAGTCGGAGCTTTGGTGGTCAAGGACGAAAAATTGGCAGAGCAACTTTACTTTATCCAAAAATCCAGCGGAGCTATTTGTGGGCCTATGGATAGTTTTTTAACCCTTCGAGGCATAAAAACACTTCATGTACGAATGCAGCGACACTGTGAAAACGGAGAGGTCATCGCCAACTTTTTGAAGAACCATCCCAATATCGATAAAGTCTATTGGCCCGGGTTTGAGGACCATCCGAACCATAAGATCGCCAAACAACAAATGGATGGATATGGCGGCATGATTTCTTTTGTGCCAAAGGGGGGGGACTACGCCGAGGCGATCAAAATCGTGGAAAAACTTGAAATTTTCACACTGGCAGAATCACTAGGGGGCGTAGAAAGTTTGGTGGGTCATCCAGCGAGTATGTCGCACGGGAGCGTTCCAAAGGAAGAACGCGAAAAAAATGGGGTAGTGGATGCACTTATAAGACTTAGTGTGGGTATTGAGGATGTGGATGATCTAATAGCCGACCTTGAGCAAGCCCTAAACTAATTTTTTTGAAAAATTTATAATTATATTATAATCAGATTATTGAAATAACATAATTTTGCCTCCAAAATCACAATTCAACAATAAAAGCGCTTTTCGCTCGCGAAGAGACATTTAATTTTAACCCATTTATGGAAAATAGAATAAAAGCATTTATGGATGGGGTTATTGCCAGAAATGGTCATGAGCCTGAATTCATACAAGCAGTGCAAGAG
>JAAEZN010000005.1:0-14101 GCA_018222835.1 Algicola sp.
CTGGTTCATGCATAGTTGGCTTCGTAGCACAAAACACGGTCCAATTCCAGTGGGTGTCCTACCGATTCGTGAATGGTAAGGCCTAAGTGGTTAGGTTCAAGTACCAAATCGTACTTACCAGCCTCCACTGATTTTGCAGTCAGTTTTTGCTTGGCCTGTTTTGCGGCCATGGCAGCATCTTCAACAATATCGTAGCTCTTGTTGTACAGCTTTATCCCCTCAGGGCCAGAAAGTTTTTCGGATTCAATACCGTCCATGTACTCGTACCCCATTCCCATGGGTGCGCTCAAGGCTTGGCGAGATTTAAATTTTCCCGCTGAACGATCAATTGCGGTAACATTAAAGGTCGGCCAGATACGGTGTACATCTTGATCAATGTAAGATCCATCTGTAGAGGCAAAATATTTTTGCTCGTTTACCATAAATAGGGCTGAATTTACAAAGTTGGCCCCATTTTCCATGGCAGCGGCATTTGCACTCAATAGCAAGTCAACTTTTTCGGAGATGGGCACTTCTTTAAAGTCCTTTTTTATCGGAGTTTTCCAAGAAACCTCCCCATGGGACTGTACAGATGCCAAGACAACAGGCTCCTTTTGAATTTTTGAATTGGCCTTTGCAATGGCAATGGCGTGCTGTGTTGCCTTTTTAATTCCATCTTCGGTAACATCGTTTGTAGAAGAAAAGCCCCAGGTACCATTGGCAATAACCCTGATTCCTACCCCGAACGATTCGGTATTCACTACATTTTGCACCTTATCTTCCCTAGTAAAGACATATTGGTTTAAATATCTTCCTATGCGGGCATCGGCGTAAGTGGCTCCCATGGACTTTGCCGTATTAAGGGCCACGTCCGCCATTTTCTTTTTCAGGACAATGTCCATACCTGGTTCGAGCAACGCCTCGGCGGAAATATTATTTCCCATAAGGAGCGAAGGCATCATTATGGCCCCTGCACCCATACCGGCGTACTGAACAAAATCTCTTCTTTTCATTTGTTAGTTATTTGATTTTACTTTGAGTTAATTTGTGAGCAGATATCATTATAGTTTAAAATGCTTTGTCTTAAATAGATAGGTTTTAAATTTAAGTAGTGCTCCTTTAGTTCTATGTTAATTTTAACCTAAAATCAGTAAAGCAGGTATTTATTTAACTACTCTTTTATAAATGTATCAGTGTTTAAGATATAAAAATGTTATACTCTTTTGTATCCCTTTTCTACAAATTGTTACAAATACTCCTATAATTCTTGAGGATAACCCACTAAAAACAAGAGTATTTTTAATTTTTCACCATAGCAATTGGTATTCTATTGTATTATCTGATATGAAACACATGAAGACCCTTCTTTCCAATGAAACATGAACCATCAATTGTTGATCGGTAAGATTATGTTCAGAATCAACGTGCCCACCAAATACTTTTGCTAACTTGTGAATGGATTTCAAATAGTATCCATAAAGTAGATGCTCGTTCCCATTCTTATTACACTTTATATTGTTATCGCCTTTATAATGGTGATCAGTCTTTTATTGAACGGTGTACGTCCCAGTAAAACTTTAGCTTGGCTTTTGGCCATATTTACCATTCCCGTGGCCGGGGTGCTCCTTTATATTTTATTTGGACGAAACCGACGAAAAAGCAAGTTGTTCTCGCAAAAAAATCAATTTGTGCCCAAAGACCAATTAAAAAATGGGGATTGCCGTCCAGACATATCGGTGAACAAGAAAAAAATAACTTCTTTGATTACCACCACATCCAGATGCCCCGTTACTTGTTATAACGATTTGGAACTGCTCAAAGATGGAAAAAATACTTTCGAAAGTATTTTTCAGGCGTTGGAAGAGGCCCAAGAACATATTCACTTACAGTATTACATTTTTGAGGATGGTCTGTTGGCCGATAAATTGTTGGAGGTTTTTGAACGGAAAATAGCAAAAAATGTTACCATTCGCCTTCTTTACGATGGTATTGGCAGTTATTCCCTCAGTAAAAAGTACCTTAAAAAGCTTAAGGATATTGGCGTGGAAACCGCCCAGTTCCTGCCCTTTAAATTTGGCAGGTTTCTTTCGTCCCTAAACTATAGAAACCATAGAAAGATTATTGTTATCGATAACAAGATCGGGTTTACGGGAGGTATCAATATTTCTGACAAATACCTGAAGGGAGATCCTGCCTTGGGCAAATGGCACGATACCCATTTAAAAGTTGAGGGAGAAGCTGTGGATTTCCTCAACCAGACCTTTGTAACGGATTGGTATTTGGCCAGTGGCAAAAAAGTTGACCCCAAAATATTTAACACATACAGAACACCGCACAAAGGAACTTCGCTACAAATAGTTCCAAGTGGTCCCGACGACGATTTTGATGTAATGGAGCAAGTGTACTTTTCTATCATCAACAGTGCGGAAAAGTACCTCTATATTGTTAATCCGTACATTATTCCCAACCATGCCATTTTACAGGCATTGATGACTGCGGCATTGAGCGGGGTCGATGTAAGGATTTTAATGTCTTCCAGCACAGATATCAAATTGGTGGATTGGTGTGTTAGGGCCTACTTTGAATCCTATCTCAAAGCCGGCATCAAAATTTATCTTTATGACGAAGGCTTTTTACATAGTAAAGTAATGCTCTGTGATGATGAAATTGCCAGTATAGGAACAGCTAATTTGGACAATAGGAGCCTACAACAAAATTACGAGGCACAAGCTTTTGTCTATAATAGCGAACTTTGTAGCAAAATGAAATCCGATTTTCTAAAAGATTGCGATAAGTCCAGACTTTTGTCCGATTACAAAAAATTCAAGGAAAGACCTTGGAACAAAAAACTTATCGAAGGTTTTGCCAAACTACTAAGTCCGCTCCTATAACGTTATGGTCTGAAACCCCAGCTCATTTTTACAGGTTCTGCCCTCCTCCCAACAATCAATATTATAAATTGTGGTTTCGGCAATTCGTTCCAGCGCTTCTTTGGTGGCAAAAGCTTGGTGCGGGGTCAACAATACATTGGACATACCAATCAATTCCTTTAACAACTCATCACTAATACCGGATTTACCATTATCCTTAAAAAAAACACCTCTTTCGTGTTCATAGACGTCTGTTGCATAACCACCAAGGTTTCCACTCTTCAAGGCAGCTATGGCATCATCGGTTTTTACAATCCCGCCACGCGCCGTGTTGATCAACAACGCGCCATTTTTCATGGTCGAGAACAAAGACTCTTTAAAAATATGATGTGTTTCGTAGGTTAAAGGAGTGTTGATACTGATTATGTCCGACTGTTGACATAGCACTTCCAAAGGAACATACTCCACCTCGTAATGGTTTTCCAAATACTGGTTTCGTTGTATATCGGTAGCCAAGACTTTGCATCCAAAAGCATGGAATATCTTTACTAGGATAGAACCTATTCGTCCTGTTCCAAAAATGCCCACTGTTTTACCGAACATTTCACTTCCGATAAGGTTGTCCAACAGAAAATTAAATTGTTGTACCTGGACATTCGCCTGAATCAACTTTCTGTTCAAAGCCAATGCAAGTCCAACTGCATGCTCGGCAATGGCATGTGGTGAATATTCCGGGGCATAGGCCACCTTAAGACCAATACGTTTGGCCGATTTAACACTCACATTATTGTATCCGGTAGATCTTAGCGTAATGTATTTTACCCCCAAATCCCAAAGAATTTCCAGAACCACCAGAGATGCATCATCATTTGAAAAAATACAAATGGCATCGTAGCCTGCGGCCATTACCGCCGTTGTTGCATTGAGTGTTTCGGGCACAAATTTTAATTTGTGTTTCCCATTGTTCATTTTTTTTAAATGGTCTATCTCAAAATCCTTGGCACTGTAAACAAGTACTTTCATGTTTTTTGGGGTAAATAGTTTAATTGAGTAATCTTTTTTGCTTTTTACGTTTGATCACATTGGACACAATATCAAAAATATTGGTCTTGTACCCCCTATACTTTACAAAGTAATCCGATACTTCCATGGCAAGATCGTTGTGCGTGTCCAAGTATGCTGCCTCCATTTTTTCTTGGTTGACATCGTCCACCATTATCTGAAGCTGGTTCTCGTGCAATCGCACTTTTTTGAGCAGCTCCACCAACTCGTTCTCGGACCTTTTTAAGGTTTCCACAACGGGCTGTACAGTCTTGAACATATCGGAATCAATGATATCCAAAGTGTAATCTTTTACCATATGGTTGAGAAATTGCTGTTCATCCTTGGCAAATTGCAACTCGGAGAACCATTTTTTTGATTCCTCGTGCAACTCATCCGCACTGAACCATTCTCTAAATTTTCTTTTGTTGGATTTTGTTTCCATAGCTGACATAACTACATTTTTTAATGATTAATGAACAAGTAACAATCCGACAAAGACCATATTTGTCTCATAAAATACGACCATGTCAGTCCAATGGCTTCTTCTTCTTTAACACAGACCCTGCATACTCATAAACTTCCTTTTTCTGATTGAGATAGGATTTGATATAGTCCGTGATATTGATCTTTAGACCCTGGTGCTTTTCATAGTATAGATCATCGCATTCATCTTGGGTACATTCAAAAATACCTCCAAGTTTATTTTCGTGTGCTTTAATGGATTCGAGCAATAGTTCTCTTGCCTGTTTGGTAGTATTAAAAAGCTGTTTGAAATTTTCCAACCGTTCGAAAAGATTGGGTGTCCTTGGTTCAAAAATATAAGAATCAAGTAATTTTTGAATGAACATCATTTCGTCCCCAATAAACTGTAAATAGGATTTCCAGTTTTGGAGATCATCATGCACCACTTCTATTTTCCTCTCCCATGCCATCACCTCGGATCACTGATTAGATTTTCTTGTGAATGTAAGGTTTGGCCACTTGTTTTAAAATGACCTAAATCATTTTGGTCAACTTTTTATTTGCCCTCAGGGTATCGGTCATCTATACCGAAAGATTGTTTTACCAATGCTTTAAACTGGTTTTGGGACATACTGTCCACTGTTTTGGACATTTTTATTTTTTTGGCCAATCCGGGATACTTATCATTTAAAGTTCCAACAAACTTTTCCGGTGTTTCGGCCGGTCCAAATATGGCTATTAGGTCTGCATCTGAAATCTTTTCCGCGATCTTTTCAAAATAATGCTTTAATTGATGCTTCTCCTTTTCTAGATATTTGCTGTCCTGCACTACATCTTGCGGGCCCCATCTGGTTTTGGAACGGGACCCTCCCTTGGGGTTAAAAAAATCGAGTTCTGAAGGAATATTAAAAAGACTTTCCTTTCCATTTTCCAATATTACGCCGTTGGCCTCTTGTTTGTCCAACCAAATTCCTATTTGCTTCATGGTTTCATCTTTTTAGTTATCGTTCAGTTCCAAAATGGGCACTTTTGGATCGTACCCTATCTTTTTTACCAATGGATTGGAAAGAATGCTTCCGAAAAACAAATGTTTCCTATTTAAAAAAGCGACCATATCACAATTGTGCTTATCGATAAATGTATTGATACCATCGCTAATTTTATCTGCGGGAACAAAGTGCATCTCATACTTTACTCCTTCCATAATCTCTTGTAGCAACTCCTTGTTGGTCTGTTCCTTCCTGTCCAATTTTCCATCCTTGTCCTTATCAATGTGCAGTACATTGATCTTGGCATCGAACAATTGGGCCACTTCTATTAAATCACCAATCTCCTTTTTCTTAAAAGGGGTTCTATAATCGGTAGGAAAAACAATTTCCTTTGGTGCTTCGAACATATAGTTTTTGGGCACGGCAATTACCGGACATTCCCTTATTAGTTCCATAACATTTACTGTATTGGTTCCGAATATTCTGGCCTTGGACTCGGTAATGCCTTTGGTTCCCATTACGATCATATCGATATCCTTTTTGTCGATAACGTTTCTTATAGCCTCGGCAAGACTGTTGAAGGTTGTGATGGTGTAAAATTTGTGCTTGTTGTTCTCCGGATGGAGTTTCAATATTTGCATTAACCGCTCCATTCCTTCTTCCGCCTCCTGTTTGGCAGCTTCGTAGTATGGCTCGCCCGTCTCGGGCACCCTCATACTATCCAAGGTGTAGCCCGATATGTGAAACGCATTGAGAATGTAAAATTCACAGTACACATCCCTATACAGTTCCATCGCATATCTAATAGCGTTCAATGCATTTTTAGAATAATCCGTTGGCAACAAAATCCTCTTATCCATAATGAATTTCATTTTCTGGGAATTTACAGTGAATCAAAAAGATATGCTATGATTTTTATCAATTTGGATTGTGCGGCAGGATTAAAAATGGCACCTTTAATTTCATGTTCAGTTCCTTTATAATTCCTTTGCCAATAAATTCCAGAAAGAAATGGTGCGGATAATAAACCATACAGAGCATATCTATTTTCCAAAGGTCCACAAACTCCAGAATTGTGTTCACCTTGCCATCAAACATAGGCAATTCGACTTCTTTATCGCTTTTATCGGCAATTGCCTTGAGAAAACCGGACTTATTCTCCACCACTGCCGCATTGTTCTCTTTATTTTCTTCAATGCTCATAGGAACAATAACACTATCCATTAAATTACTTAAAAAGGTAATCGCCCTAATGTTTTCGTCTGTAATTGGATTGGCGTAATTGGATGTAAATGCTAATTTATCCACTTGCCTAAAATCAATTTCCAATGGCACGATCAATATTGGACAATTGGTTATTTCCCTTACCAATTGCATGGCATTGTTCCCGAATAAAATATGTTTAACCTCTTCTTTTCCCTTGTTTCCGATTACGGTAAGATCCACCTTGTTCGTTTTTGCGTACTCGGCAATTCCCTTGTACATATCCGAACATAACGATACCTTATTAAAAGTGTGGCGCTTATTCTCTCCCGCATCCCTAATTAACCGATGTACCAAAGCATCCAATCCTTGGGCCGATTCCAACTTGGCTTCTTCCTTATTTGGGTCGTTATCTGTACTGCACACATTTACAATATGAAATGTGCTCTCCTCATTCTTGAGCAATTTGGCTGCATAAAACAAGGCATTGTAAGAGTTATTGGAAAAATCGGTAGGCACTAAAATCTGTAACATACTTTTAATTATTGATTATAAGGAAGCACTAAAAAAGGAACCTTGGCATGTAGCCCAATATTTTTTATGATCGGTTCCACAAATAGGCGTTCTATAAATGAGTGCTTATTTTTTACCATGGCCAACAATTCGACCTGGGTATCTTTTTGGAACCCATTGATGGCCCCTATCAATTCTTGGTCAGGCAAATCGTAGAATAAACTATTCTCTTCCAACAGCATACCTTCTAAATAAGTTTTGCTTTTTCCTTGATCGGCATCAAGCCCGTTTGGTGACGAAACATGCATTACATGCAATTGTGAATGCCATAGCTTGGAGAAATTCAACAAAAAATCAATATTGGCCTTATGGTAATCCACTTCAAAATCGGTAGGAAACAAAATATTATATGGCGGTTTAAATTCAAATTGCGATGGAACCGCAAGAACAGGCACTCCTACTTTTTGAATTACATGTACCGTATTGGAACCAAAAAGAATTTCTTTGGCTCCGGTTGCCCCTTGTGTTCCCATCACCACAAAATCAATATTCTCTTTTGATGAAATTGAGGCAACCTCATCTGCCAACGAATTAAAGGCTGCGTGGATAACATAGGTATGGGTCGGTATGTTAAATTGATTCTTTATCTTTTTTCTGATGCTTTCCAGGGCCTCTTCGGCTTTATACTTTTCCGTGTCCGGTAAACCTAATTGACCTGGACTGCCCAAAGCATAATCGGCTCTGTAAACTGGGGGTGTATAGGCGTTCACCAAATAAAATATACAAGTGGACTTTTCCAATAATTTTATAGCATAGGAAATGGCGTGATATGCATTTTCTGAAAAATCGGTGGGCAACACAACTCTGAACATGGCGCAATTATTTAAAATCCCTTATGTTAACAAAGCTATTCACCTTATACGTTTTGTACTATGATTTCCATCACCTATCCCAAAAATTTACGCAAAGCTGATTTATGCAATCTGAATATTAAATGGAATCGGTATCGAAAAAATTACTACTCGTGAATTACGTAGAATGGGATTTTTGTGTGAAAGCTTATTTGTTCCACAATGGAATCAAATAAAATCTGTTGGATAAAATTTAAATTTTTGGCCACCATGATCATCATATCGATTTCCCGACTTTCTACAAAACATTGTATGGCAGGCTTTACTTTTTGGTTTGTTATGGTATGAAAACTATGTGCATTTGGAAATGTCTCTTCCATAAAATCCAAAAGATACTCCTTGTTTTTCTGCTGTTCTTCGCTAAGGGAATCCTCATCTTTCAAAACATTCATAATCCTTAGTTGTGCATTCCCCGAATGCACCATTTCAACCATGGGTCGCAAGATTTTTAAGGAGTAGAAAATATTAAAATCCGTAGGAAATGCGATTTCTTTCGGTTTGGACAAATCAACCTGTTGAGGAATTACAAGAGTGTTGCACTGTACCTTGGTTATTACATCGCCGGCATTGCTGCCCACCACTTTTTCACGAACACCGGACGCACCTTTGGTTCCCATTACGATCAGGTGGATATCCTGCTCCTCTAGGTGCCTTTTAATAATCGGAATAAAAAATCCGTACTCGTGCAAGGCGAAAAAAAAGTGATTGCCTTCCGTACTCTTTTTACGGGTTTCTTTTACTAGATCATTTAGTTTCTTCTTTGTATTTGTTTTGGGTTCTCCCTTTTTTTCCTGAAAAGATTCCGAATCCGATCCGGTGTCCAAGAGCGTGCCAACGTATAACAAATAGAAATTACATTCCATTCCGCTTAAAAGCACTTGGGCATATTTTAAAGCCTGAATGGAGTTTTGCGAGAAATCTGTTGGAACCAGAATATTCTTCATTTGTCATAAATTGATGGTGCAAGATTATCATTCACCAAAACAAAAGGAATGATAAATATCACTTGCACTCTTTATGACGCATTTTTTTTAGTGGACTTGCTCCAAAGCCTCCCTATCCAAAACCAAAATATTTCTGTTTTCTATTGCTATGAGACCTTCATGTTTAAAATCGGAAAGGGTCCTGATCAGGCTTTCGGTGGCAATCCCGGCCACTCCGGCCAAATCACTACGTGCAATTTTTAACGGTCCCTGCTTGTTCTTGTTTATTGCCCGACAAAAACGTAAAAGGGTCTGGGCCGTTTTTTTTCTTACCGAACTATAAGCCATTTGAAGCAATTGCTTTTTAATATCCACTAGGTTATCGGCAATTACGTTCATTAGCTCTAAAGAAACGCTTTTGTTGTCTTCTAGGATCGCTTTTACCTTTTCCTTGGAAATCCCTGCCAATTCCACATCTTCAATGGCCACGGTATATTCTTGATAGGGCCAATGGTCCGTTAAGGATGTGAACCCCAAAAAATCATCCTCGGAGTATATAGCCGTAATCAATTCTTTACCTTCTTCATCCAGGGCACAGCTTTTTATCACTCCTTTTAAAATAAGATAAACCATGTTGGAATGATCCCCTTTGTTGTAAATGATATCATCCTTAGCAAAGGAAAACAGCTGACCATGATCGTCAAAAAAGTTTTTAAGCTCGTTCAAAGACCTTATCTCTTCCTCCTCTTTCTTTCTTACGTGCTGACCGGACAACATTGCCTCCATCTGAACCGCTTTTTCCAAACGACACGTTATGGCGTTCAATAATTCTTCTTCCTCAAAAGGTTTTGTCAAATAATCATCGGCACCGAGGTTCATTCCCTTTCTTACATCTTGTCTTTCCGTTTTGGCCGAAATAAAGATAAAAGGGATATACCTTGTTGACTCGATGGTCGATAACTCCTCCAGTACCTCGTAACCATCCATTTCCGGCATCATAATATCGCAGAGCACCAAATCGGGGGCTTCTTTTATTGCCATTTCCACGGCAATTCTTCCATTTGATGCAGTACATACATCATAACCGGATAACTCCAACAGTTCGGCTACATTCTCCCGTAGCGAGGTGTCATCCTCAACCAGTAAAATTTTTTTCATTTCCCTTGTCTTTAATCGGTATGTGCAGTATAAAAGTGGACCCCTTGCCCACATTACTTTTAAAAGTAACATTGGCATCGAGGTTGTGCATATGTTGTCTTACAATATTAAGTCCAATTCCTGTTCCTTGCTCTGTTAATACATTGGAGGCCCTGTAATACCTATCAAAAATAAAAGGTTGGTCCTCGGGCGGTATGCCAAAACCTTTGTCCACAACCTCAATGTTCAACTGTTCTTGCTCCATAATTACCCTGAGTTCGATATCGGTGTCCTCTGGAGAATATTTTATTGCATTGTGCACCAAATTGGATAAGGCCAGACCGAGCATTTTTTCATCAAAACCTATAACAATTCCATCAATATTGTTCGGATACTTTATACGTTGCCCCTCTTTTAACAACATATTGGAATCGTAGATTACCTCATTGATTACCTTACTTATTGGAAATGTGGTCTCGACATAGGTTACTTTGCCCAGCTCCAAACGTTCTATGGACAAAAAGTCTGTAAGAATACCATCCAAATACTTGACCTTTGATTTAATGGTGGCAATATGTTTGTCCCTTTTGTCCTGCTGTTCGGAATCGGTGTACTTGCCCAATAATGATGTCGAGGTAAGAATGCTGGCCAGAGGCGTCTTAAACTCATGCGATACCAGCGAAAGAAACTTTGTTTTTAGTTCGTTGAGCTTCTTCTCGGCCTTGAGTGCCTCTTGTAATTGTTGTGTTCTTTCTTCTACGGTTTTCTCGAGTTGTTGGGTATAGTTTTTTCTCTCGGTAATATCCAATACAATGGCCACAAATACTTTTCTTTTTCCGATAAATGATATCTGTAAATGGACCTCGACGGGATATGTTGTACCATCTTTTCGTTTATGAACCGTTTCAAAAACAATTTTTTGCTTTCTTTTGGACAATAGTGGGGAAACCAAACGTTTGATAACCTCTTCTGTAAGCTCTGGCTTAATATCCAATACGGACATTTGCGCCAATTCTTCCATATTGTAACCCAAATTTCGCTGGGCACCGCGGTTTACATTGATAAAAACCAATGACTCTGGATCAAAAACATATATTTCGTTCAGGGATTCATCAAAAATTTGAAACCAATAATCTATTGCTTCCTTGGCCTTCTTCTTTTCGGTGATATTCATGATCAAGGCCAGCACATACTTTCGCTGATGCACTTGAAAGGGATTCAAGCTTATTTCCAAAGGAAATTCTTCTCCTCCTTTTCGTAGCCCTACCAAATCTGATCCTTGGCCCATTTGACGAGCCTTACCTTGGCTTACAAAACTGGAAGCTTGCTCTTCGTGTTCGTTCCGTATCCTTTTAGGAATCAATATCTCCAATTGCTCTCCCCGAAGCTCTCCTTCTTCGTAACCAAACATTTCATTGGCAGCATTATTGCTAGCTGTAATTTCATGTTGTTCGTTGACAATAAGTATGCCCTCGGAGATTATCTCCGAAAGTATATCGAGTACGTCGCTTTCTTTAAACCTTTCCAAAACAGTAAATAAATTTACTGATTTAGATCATGGGGAAAAATTTTATACATGAGTATATTTATTACCCGAGCATAAAAAAATATAACACCATGACATCCAAGACAAAACTAGGCAACGAATTATATCAAAATTTAGGGAAACTATTTTATGCCATGGCCATGGCCGATCGTAGTGTTCATATAAACGAGATGGAAAAACTGAACGAAGTGGTTAAAGAGCATTGGTTAGATGTAGATGATGTTGAAGACGAATATGGATCGGACGCGGCATTACAGATAATCTCAGTTTTTGATTGGTTACTGGAATATGAAAAAGACTCCAAGGAAATATATGAGGAATTCGAAGCTTTTTATACTGAACATGAGCTAGTATTTACACCCAAAATCAAAAGCTTGGCCATGTCCACTTCAAGAGCGATCACGGCTTCATTTTACGGTAGCAACAAATCCGAATTGATCTTATTGGGCCGCTTACAGTTACTATTTAACCATTGATTACATTTTGACCGTCATTACGGGCATCTGAGCATGGTTGGAAATATTTTCGGCCAAACTACCCACAACAAAATGTGCCAAGCCCTTTCTTCCATGTGTTGGGATTACCAAAAAATCGGCATTCTTTTCGTGGCAGTATTTAAAAATACCCCGCTCTACACTCGGGTGACTGTAAAAATTGATCTGTATATTGCTGTCCAACTCTTTTTTAAAGGCCTCTAATCTTTTCTCCACTATATCATATCCAATAAAGTTGGCTCCAGTGGTATTTATATGGACAACCTCCAAACTCGCCTTGAACAACTTGGCAAAGGCATCGGCTTTTTTATAAACAGGGACACTTTCCTTGGCAAAATCAGTTGCCATAACAATTTTATTGATCGTAAAATCTTCGTGCGGCTTTTTTATTACTATTACAGGAACATCGGAGCTACGGACCACTTTTTCGGTATTGGAACCCACGAACAGTTCACTTAGCCCACTGGTGCCATGGGATCCCATTATCACCAAATCGCATTTTTTCTCTCCTGCTACATTATTTACCTCCTCAAAATCTTTATAATTTTGGATAATGCCCTCCAAAGGCACCGCTTTGAGATATTCCTTCTCTGTGTATTGTTTGATTTTACCTTTGGCCAAATTCAGATAATATTTAGCCTCGGCCTCCTCTGCAATCTCCGAATTGGCCAAAACAGAATCGGACATACCGATCATATGAAGCAACACAATACCTGCTCCATGTTGCTTGGCAATTTTTGCAGCCACTTGCAAGGCATATTCCGAATGCTCGGAGAAATCAACGGGAACCAGTATTTTTTTCATAATATCCATTGTTACTTCAAAATGGTTTTTTCTCGAAGCGATAAGATTGTTTTCACAACTGCAATGCCTTGAACCATTTCTATTTTTTACATTTTCAATAAAAGTAAGTTTAGTGCATTTCCAATCCAATGATCTTGGTCATGTCCCAATTTAAATTGGTTTTTACTCCAATCTGTTTAGTTTCTTTTTTAACAAAATGAGCTCCTGTTGTAAACTTTCCACTTGTCCCAAAAGATGATGTATGGCCTGTATTCCCTCTGGGTTTATGTCTAGGTCGTAGTGCAGGCGCACCATCTTCTCCAGAAGTGGAAGATCGTCCAAATGAAGCATTCCTTCTTCCTTTTTTTGATCCACATGTAAAATTTCGTATTCGTACATAGAGTAAACAAAAGATTCACCGACTCCATGGCGTTCGCAAAACGTTTTTATGGATATATAGTTTTCTTTTTTCATGTCTTATCTATTCTAAGTTGGTCTTTGCCAAGGATTCAAAAAGGCTCTCTTGTTCTTGCGTAAGGCGCTTGGGTATTTTAACTTTGTAGGTTAAATAGAGGTCTCCATATTCACCTTCTTTCTTGTATTTAGGGAACCCTTTCCCTTTTAGCTTCACTTTGGTACCAATATCGGTTCCCGGAGCCACTTTCAGCTTTACCTTGCCGGTCAATGTTTCAACTTGAATATCCCCACCAAGGACCGCTTTTACTAAAGGAATTTGTACCGTTTTATACAAATTTGCCCCCTCTCGCTTAAAAGCGGTGTTGTTTGTAATGGAAAATGTTATATAAAGATCACCCGCCGGGCCTCCCTCACTACCCGATCCACCATGTCCCTTAATTTTTATGGTCTGCCCATCCTCTATTCCTGCAGGAATGGTCAATCGGATATTTTTTCCGTTTACGGTAAGGGTCTGTTTTTGGGTGGTATAAACATCCATCAAAGACAATTGGAGCTGTGCATTATAATCTTGGCCACGATAGCGGACCTTTTGGCCACGGGAACCAAAACCGGATGCCCCGCCGAACATTGACTCGAAAAAATCGGAGAAATCTTGGGCCGACCCTCCAGAACGGCTGTAGGTATATCCCCCAAAATCTCCCTGCCCCGTGTTTTGGGCGCGCGATTGCTTGGCTTTTTCAAACTCTTCGGCGTGTTGCCAGTCCTTCCCGTATTCATCGTATTTCTTTCTCTTCTCCGGATCCGAGAGCACCTCATTGGCTTCATTTACC
>JAAEZN010000005.1:14111-25393 GCA_018222835.1 Algicola sp.
GTTTTTCTCCGCCTCTTTATCATTCGGGTTTAGGTCTGGATGATATTTTCTTGCCAGCTTGCGATACGCCTTTTTGATTTGGTCGGTAGATGCTTTTTCATCAACCCCCAAAACCTTATAATAATCGATAAAATCCATAGGTAGATACAAAATCTTAATTGATACAACCTTAAAAACAATTCGGGTTCATTCCTGTGAATGATTCTTTCAAAGTTCGATAAAAAACTTGCTTTTTTCCAATGACCTATATCAGTCAATAGATTTAAAATATGGATGTATCGCGTTCATTTTTTTATCTTGAGCACAACTCATACCTTTAAAAGAACCAATTTCAATTCAGATGATCATCCATCAATTTGACCAGACCAATTCGGTACTCAACACTTTTATTTCAGAAATTCGAGATGTAGAAATCCAGAAAGATTCGATGCGATTTCGGCGGAATATCGAACGAATCGGCGAAATTCTTGCTTACGAATTGAGCCAATCGCTGGATTATGAAGAAAGAGAAGTAAAAACACCTTTTGGAACCAAAAAGACCTTTCAGTGCACTAACAATTTAGTGCTATGTTCCGTTTTAAGGGCCGGCCTTCCGCTGCATCAGGGTATTTTAAGTTATTTTGACCGTGCGGAAAATGCGTTTATTTCCGCATACAGACACCATCCCAACAACGATGATGATTTTGAGGTCATTGTAAAATATTTTGCTGCACCGCCGTTAGATGGCAAAATTTTAGTGCTCACCGACCCCATGTTGGCAACGGGCAAAACATTGGAAAACGTACTCAACGCCCTTAAAGGTCATGGTACTCCAAAACAAATTCACATTATATCGGTAATCGGTTCCAAATCTGGAATTGCCAAGGTGGAAAAAGTTTTTCCGAACGATACCCAACTTTGGATTGCTACCGTGGACGAACATTTAACGAGCAAAGGTTACATAATACCTGGGCTTGGTGATGCCGGGGATTTAAGCTATGGCCCTAAAATGTAATGTTTTCGGGTTTACAATATAATTTCAACGACTTCGTGCATGGTCGGAATATGGCAACGCCAACCGAATTTTTCCTGAATTTTATCCTTGTATGCTTCCATGGCAGTTTTTTCGCCATGTACCAAAAATATTTTTTCGGGGACATTTTTAATAGACCCCATCCAAGTCAACAACTCCTCTTGGTCCGCATGTGCCGATAAGCTCTCCAAGTGATTTACCTTGGCTTTTATAGGAACAGATTTCCCATAAATTTTGAGTTCGGTTTCTCCTTCGAGCAGTTTTCTTCCGCGAGTTTCCTCAGCTTGGTAACCTACAAGTAAAATTGATGTAGATACCATATCTCCCAATTGCTTTATATAGGTAAGAACCCTTCCTCCTGTTACCATGCCACTACCTGCAATTACAATTTTTGGTCTTGGATCATCAATAGTTTTCCATGTTTCTGCATAAGAGCTTACAATATTGATATGGTTGCACATATTTCGGTACTCTTCGGGTGTAAGTTTATGCCAGTCTGGGTAGTGTTTAAAGACTTCCAGCACATTGTTCCCCATAGGACTATCCACAAAAATAGGAATGTTGGGAATCCTATTCTTCTTATACAGTTTCCAAAGTTGGTACATTAGAGATTGTAATCGTTCTACAGCAAAGGAAGGTATGATCAATGTACCCTTTTTGCGTAAGGTTTCGTTTACCAATTCCACCAAAATCTGCCCTACATCCTCATTGGGGTGCAGCCTATCCCCGTAAGTGCTTTCCACAAACAAATAATCTGCCCATTCCGGTTGTTTTGGTGGGTCGAGCAATTCATCTTCCTGTCTGCCCACATCTCCAGAAAAAACGAATCGTTTACCGTACAAATTAATTTCAATATATATTGAACCAATAATGTGTCCGTTGTACAAAAAACGGGCATCACAATGGTCTGACAGCGAAATTTGCTCTCCCTCGTCCACCTGTTCAAAAAAATTCAAAGCGAGAGCCACATCTTCTTTTGTATATAAGGGCAATGCCGGGTCGTGTTTGCTATAGGCTTCCTTATTTGCCTTATCGGCTTCCTCCTCTTGTATCTTGGCACTATCTTTTAGAATAATCCTAGCAATTTCCAGACTAGGTCCGGTTCCTAGAATTTTCCCTCGAAAACCATGCCTCACCAAAAGAGGCAAATACCCACAATGGTCCAAATGGCCATGGGTGAGCAAAACATAATCGATTTGGGAAACATCTATGGGCAAGCGTTCCCAATTTTGTTCCCTTAGCTCCTTTATACCTTGGAACAATCCGCAATCCACCATTATTTTAATCTCTTCGGTGTGCAGGTAAAACTTGGAACCGGTTACGGTTCCAGACCCGCCTAAAAAGTGAACCTGTAGTTTATTCATAACGTTTTACGAGTTGCCCAATGATTTCATTTCTTTAAGAATTCTCTGTTTTCTACCATTGGAAACACCCAAATGGTCTAGGTAAAAACTATCTTTTTCCAATTGTCTGCAAAGTACGACGCCCCTTTCCAGTAAAAATTGTTTTTCCCTACCCGATAATAAAGTAGATACGGTTATGGGGTAGAGCCGAAGTCTATCTATTCTTTCCTTAAGCCCATCGCCATGCGGATAGTCCCAACTTAACAAATACAATCCCACACAGGTTCCATAATCGAGTGCATCTTTGGTAAACCTTGTATTGGTCACCACCCATCCTTGGGTCAACTCGAAGGTCTTTTCCCGTTGGGACTCCATAGGTCCTTTTACATCTTGATATCGTGAATTGATGTATAGCGGGACTTTCACATTACATTTTAAGCCATCATCGCTGTGGAATTTACACTCAATCACGTTCATAGTACCATTTTTGATGGCCAACACATCTATTTCATGAGAGACGCAAGTACCTTGGAGCGTCTCTCCCACTTGAGTGTTGTACCCTGAGTAATATAGAATACCACTAATAAATCTTTCAAACGGGAATCCTGTAGGGCCCAATTCGTAGATGGCCTTTTTTAACTTGTATTTGGATGCGTAAACGGATTTTCTCTTCTTTAAAAGGGCAAACGCTCGATTATGTATTTCCCTGGTTGAAATTCCCGGGTACAATTCATCTTGTACCCGACTCACAATGTCTTGCACCATCTCTTCGTTGGCTCCACAGTGTTGAAGTGATTTTTCCAATTTATCAATGGAAAACCTGACTTGCTCACCAGTGGATTTTGTAATATGGAGGTTTTTGTTTTCCATATTACTAAAATACACATCCTTTTAGGACAACGGTATGACTTTCCTCAACTTTGCCTATGTTACATCAAGCAAAACTTGTATCAGCCCGTTACAGCCCCCACAGATAAGGCAGGACAAAGAAAACTGCAAATGCCATGATTATAATGGACAATATGTTCATTAAAAAGCCAGTCCGCACCATATCTTGTATCCGTAAATATCCCGAGCCAAATACCACGGCATTTGGTGGTGTAGCAACGGGAAGCATAAATGCACAGGATGCGGCCGAAGTACATGCCACCATTAATAAGTACGGGTTGACACCGAGTGTAACCGCCAGCGGGGCAAGTACGGGAAGCATCATTGCGGTAGTGGCCAAATTCGACGTTACCTCGGTTAAAAAATTTACGCAGGCAATTATAAGCAATAGCAGAACAAACAATGGCAATGTTTCAAAAATTGTCATTTGTCCTCCAAGATAATTGGCCAGACCGGTATCCTGAAAACCTTTTGCGATAGCCATTCCACCACCAAACAACAATATGATCCCCCAAGGTATTTGTACTGCTTCTTTCCATTTGATAAGAGGTTCCCCAGTGTGGTTTGCCGGAATCATAAAAAGGATAACAGCTGCGCCAATGGCTATGATCGTATCATCCATATTGGGAATGAATTTTTGCAAAAGGAACGATCTTGTAATCCAACAAAAGGCAGTGAATACAAAAACGAACAGTACTCGTTTTTCCTCTTTGCCCAATGGTCCCAACTCGGCCAATAGTTTGTTTATCTCCTCTTTACCTCCGGGAAAACGGGTCTGTTTTAACGGAAATGCTATTCGAGTAAGGTATAACCAAGCCAATACTAAAAGTATGGATGATACGGGCAGGCCATATTTCATCCATTGCCAAAAACTAATATCCACGCCATAGGTTTTCTGTACAAATCCAGCGAACACCAAATTGGGCGGTGTGCCAATCAAGGTTGCAATTCCACCAATGGAAGCTGCGTAGGCTATGGCCAACATTAACAATTTACTGAATATCTTGTTTTCATCTTCGGGGGTATCCGGGTTGTCCTTTAATTGTTTGACAATGGATACGGCCATGGGAATTACCATTACCGTTGTTGCGGTATTGGAGATCCACATGGAAAGAAATGCTGTCGCCACCATAAACCCAAGGACAATGGTGTACATATTTGTTCCTATGGTTTTTATAATCTGTAATGCTATTCGTTTGTGAAGGTTCCATTTTTCTATGGCCGCTGCCAAAACAAAACCTCCCAAAAATAGGAATACGTACTTGTGGCCATAACTTGCAGTGGTATCACCTAATGTAACTGCATCCAAAAGAGGAAACATGAGTATGGGCAACAAAGCGGTAACAGCAATCGGCAGCACTTCAAAAACCCACCAAACCCCTATCCAAACAGTTGCTGCCAATACATTTTTTCCTTGTACGGAAAGAGTTTCGTCCTTAAAAAACAATTGGATCATTATAAAAAGTACCGGTCCTAATACAAAACCGAATTTCTTGTATGACATAGGAGTTGAATAGTTAGTTTGTGTGCAAATAAAAAAAGGGATGGTGGCCCTAAAGCTACACCAC
Source organism: Algicola sp. (assembly GCA_018222835.1). Lineage (GTDB taxonomy): Bacteria > Bacteroidota > Bacteroidia > Flavobacteriales > Flavobacteriaceae > Flagellimonas. Next base: position 18,923 of record JAAEZN010000005.1, read on the forward strand.
CCCCTTCCGAAGATTACTAGATTTAGTCGATGTTTTCCTTATCCATCCAATACAACAAATAAGGGATGTTGTATGCGTGTGTCCATCCAAAAACACGTAGTCCTTGATTGGTCTGCCAATTGGTAAATCGTCCTTTGCTCATTGGTAAGTTAGATATTTCCAAAAGGGCCTTACTATAGTCTTCTGTTGATTCATATTCGTCCGGTGATTTTGGCAATTCACCAACTTTAAGTATCTCGGCTCTTGCCAAAGCTTCGTCCAGATAGCTTTTTTGTCCACTGATCTCATATCCAAGAAGTAATGGATAAATAGATGCCAGATACGACTCCATCTCGTGGTTCATTGGCGGTACATCACGTACCCATCTTGCGTGCTTCAACAAGGCTTTTCTCACTTTCTCATCTCCAGTGATCTGCTGATACTTATAAAGTCCTTGTGCCACATAGGTCTGAGAGTATCCATATCTATCCAATAATAAATTCCCACCTTGACGTTCCTGAAGTTCTAGCATTAATCGCACTCTATCATCCAGCTCATCTTTATATTTCTGCAATTTGGTAGCATCGTACAACTCTACCATATTCAACACAGATAGGTACAAACGCCTACCTCGTAGATCATGTTCGCCCCATATACGGTTGATATAGGTGTCCCCGGTCATTTTAGCTACTTCCAAAGCTCTGTGGTCACCAGTAAGATAGTAGTCTGCGATCCAACCTTGAATCCAAACATGTGCGCTCAACAACGAATACCAATGCTCGGCGGCATGCCTTCTTCCAATTCCCAGGTATGGTGTGGATTCCGGTTCGTCCTCAAAGCTCCAAAAATCGATTGCATCGTTGATTTGGCCATAATACGTTCGCTTTTTGGGCCAATGTATGTTGTCCACGTCCATGGTATGTCTGCTCATGGCCTGGGCCAGTTCAAAATATTTTGGGTCGCCCGTTCGCATAAAGTTGGTCCATAACATAAAATCTGTAGTGGGCTCATTGTTGGTCCACTGTACCCAATGTCCGTTATAGTAATAGGTTTTTCCATCACCATAGTTGAACATACCGTACCAAGGTTGGTTTTTTTGGTTGTAGGCCCACCATTGATATCTATATTGCAGGGCATTTTCGAACTCAACTTTTTCGGAAGACGCTGGTGCCATGTTGCCATACACCTTGGAGTTGGTGTACCATTCTGGTGTAGCGTGAGCAACGGGGCTTTCCACTACATAATCCATCTTTTCCGCTACATCGTCCTTATTGTTATGGAAATAATAAATGAACTCGGTGGTCTTTGTTATCCCTTGGGCAAAATTGGCCAGCATACCCCCATCCAAGTTGGTGTGCTCTCTTTCGAAACTCATTGGTCCATTTTCCTCTGGCCAAATACTGCCCAAAAGCATATTATTGGTAGGGTCCACTTTTATCCCTTTGGGATATTCTTTCATAAAGTTTCTTATACCTACCCCTATTCCTCTTTTTCCATCGGTTACGTTCAACCAACCTTTGGCTCTTTGGGATTTTGCCAGTTCGTCCTCTCCAACTGTAACGGTTGCCTGGAACTCTACATCCTTATCATTTACATCTTCGCTATTTTGAGTAGTTTGGTTTAGATAAACATCCCTTAACGTTGGTGACTTTCTTTTAGCAGGTCCTTTTTGAAGTAATTGGATAGGTGAACCTCCTTGCAAATTTGCTTCTTTCAATGTGGTCGGAGTTTCATCGTTCTGCCAAGAACCATCATGCAACGGCATGGAAACTGTTGCATTATCGTCCAAATGATATTTTAGTTGGAGTCCAATTCCTGCTATTTGATCATTGGGCTGTGTCCAACCCTCATCATCCGCTGTATTCTCCGAAATAATTTTTTTGCTTTGCGTAGCTATGTTCGCGTGCTCTCCTTCCTGTATTTTATGCTTATCGGGAACACCGGTATATGTCATTGTATGCAATACTTTTATGTAGCTTTTTCCTGCGTATGCGTGCAACCAAATAGTAAAAGGCGATAGGTTGTTGTCTTCCCTGCTGTAAGTATATGTTCCCTCTATCCTAAAAATGGTATGCATGGGACCCGATCCTTTTTCACGAAATACCTCGTTTATCACTGCTTTTGATGAATCGATTCCTGCATCATCAAGTAAATCGAAAAATGAACCTCTATTGTTATCCGGAGAAGATGCTATTAGTTCTTTCTCTGAAAATTCCCCATCGTTATTGGAATCCAAAAACACTTCATCCAAAAAGCCATTTCCTTTTTTATGGATATTAAAGGATATTGTTCCTGTGTTTACTTCAATTCCACCACTCGGCCTCATATTATTGGTCGATACAATCTTCTCTGTAGGTTGTATTGGAACAACTCCTTCTCCATATTCCAACACATAATCCGTTGTCTCTTCCGAGAAGAAAAATACCCATACCCACTTAATGCTGTCATCGATAGGGCCCCAAGTGCTCACTTCTGTGGTCTGGCATGGGATTTCGGTACCATCGGACGTTAATAAACGGATCTGGTCCACTGAGTTTAATTCTCCTTTTGGAAAAGGTATCCCTAAAGTTATAGGTGCTCCTTTTTTATTATTTTCGACTGTTATACTTAGCTGATTCCCTACAACTTTAGGTTGTGTACAGGATTGAAGCAGCAAGCATGCCAGCACTACTGTTAGTAATATTCTCATTAGTTCAGTAAGGTTATTTTTCTAAAGACAAAGTGCAGCAGCGCCCAAGATGGGCGAATCCACCAAATCCGAGATTTCTATTTTAAAATTTTCTAATTGTTTTTGGTATGCAAACGATTCAAGTGCATTATCCAATGCTGTATCGAAAAAAGGATATGCCTTGCTTATAGATCCACCGAGAATTATGGCCTCGGGAGCAAACAAATAAAGTATGTTCTTTATTGCCTCGCCCAGATGCACCCCATATTCCTTGAAGGCCGCAATAGCTTTTACATCATTCTCCAATGCTTTTGCATAGAGCGTTCTTGCCGATTCGCCATAGGCGTCTTCAAAAAAGAAACTGCCCGTGTATTGTTCCAAAATACCATCTTTGTATGATAGCATCCCGACTTCGCCTGCACCACAAAGCACTCCGTTATATAATTTATTTTCAATTATGATGCCCATGCCAAGTCCGGTTCCCAAAGAAAGGGCAATACAGTTTTTGTAGTCCTTAGCTTTTCCGAAATGCTTTTCTCCCAATGCGAAACAATTGGCATCATTGTTCAGAAAAGCTGGAACTTTGAATCTTTCTTGCAAGAGTTCTTTTAATGGCACTTGTTTCCAAGACGGAATATTCTGCACATCGAACACTACTCCGGAATCTGCATCGACCACTGCTGGAACCCCAACGCCGATTGCCGTTACGGAATCCGTCATTACTTCTTCAATGGTGTCGTATAATTTTGAAAGAGAGCTTTCTTCTGAGTCATCCTTCACCACCTTAGAGAATCCAGTCTGTACTACTTGCGTACCCAAAACTCTTCCTGTTTTGATTTTGGTTCCTCCGATATCCACTCCCAAAACTGTACGTTCTCTTTCTGCCACTAGTCCTTCTTTAAGCTGATCGTTTTATTGTTTACCAAGGGTTTGGCCCAAAATCCGATAGATAGGATAAAACCTAATGGGATAATCAAAAAGAACATTCCTGACTGTAAGGACATCATTTCCCCGAGACCTCCAACAATAAAAGGTATTACGGCTCCACCGGCTATACCAGTACACAAAATACCGGATAATGACCCATGGTGTTCCTTGACCGAATTTAAGGCCAACGAAAATATGATGGAATACATTACAGAGATAAAGAAACCTACCATTGGAAAACCGATCAACGCCATTTGTGCGGAACCGGTAAGTGCTACTACCAAACAGATTATTGTAATGGATGTGGCCAAAATCAATAGTTTCCGACTATCCATAAATTTCAACAACAACAAACCTAACAGGCAACCAACGGTTAACATGGCCCAGAAATAGGATACTGTATTCGCTCCTACCGTTTGTGGGTCCAATCCGTGATATTGACTTAGGAATTGTGATATCCAATTGCCCACTCCTTGTTCCGTGCCTACATAGCAAAAGATTCCCAAAAAGTAGAGTATGGTCCACTTGTTTTTTAAAAGGTCCCAATAAGAACTACGGTCCCCGGCTTTTTCTTCTTCAGTTTTTTCAAATTTTGGATACTTGGTAAAGAATACATAAAAGAACAAAATCAGGGCAATGGCTGCAAAAACGATATACAAAGAGGCCCAAGGTAAATCTTGTGGCACCCATCCACGTAAGGTTTCCGCCAACGCATCGTCCGTGTTGTCCTTGCTCACTAAATACTTATACAAGTATGGGCTTAAAAACGAAGCCGCTCCAAAAACCAATTGTGCCAATACCGAGTTGAAGGCAAAGTGTTCCTCGCCACCCGCTACACGCAACATTGGATTAATAATTACCTGCAGTACAGCCATACAACAACCCAATACAAAAAGGGTTATACTAAAAACGGCGTATTGAGGAAGTAAGGCAAAACCCAGGGAAGCAAGCGCCATGACCAAAAATGAAACGGATAATAGTGTCCGTTCGCTATATTTTTCTGATAAAAAACCTGCTGGTATAGACATAATGCCATATGCTATAAAAAAAGTGAAAGGCAATAATCCTGTCAACGTAAGGCTAAGGTCAAAACTGTCCTTTACATCAACGATGATAGAATTAAGGATATTAGTAATGAACGATATCACAAAAAATACGATCATTACCAAGCCTATAATATGTATATACCTTTTGGTCGTGGGCTTGCTGTTCTCCATTTTAAATTGGTTGGTTAATTACACTTGGATTTTTTCCTGGGCGGTCAATGCCTTTTATCTTATTTAGAACCCAACATAGGAAACATTTCTCTTATTTCCTCATCGGTTGGTTGTTTTCCGTATTCGCAAATTTCGAAAACCTCAACTTGTTTAACTTTGGATACATCTACATTTGGGTACCATTTTTTTACAGCTTCCAAAGTGCTCGCATCCGGTTTTCTGTTCATCCACGTTTCTTTTAACCATGCCAATCTTGCTTTTTCCTCTGTTGGAATGGTAGAAAGGTCAACTCCTCTGGTCCATGGCAACCATTCGAACATTTGGGAATCGTGAGCTGCCAAACCTTTAACCTTAACATCAATCACATCGTCCACGATAACTGCGATATCCTTTTGGAACGGATAAGGCTTTTGGAAATGATCGCTCATGTATAGAAACACAGGGTTCTTTGTAAGTGGCGGGGTATCTGGAGCTACATTGGGAACTATGTTCATGTATGCCGCATCCTGAACCAACGAACCAGCATTTCTGTGGTCTGGGTGGTAATCGTTTGGTCTAAGTCCCAAAACGATATCCGCATTCCAATCGCGAATTCTACGGATTACTTCCAAACGAACGTTCAAGGTAGGCAGCAATTCACCATCGTGATTGTCCAATACTTCGTACTCGGCAATTCCTAATGCCTTTGCAGCATCTACAGATTCTTGCCTACGTTTTTTACCCAAAATACCGCCTCCCATGGCATGGTGACCGGCATCACCATTGGTCAACGAAAGGAACTTTACGTTGTGCCCCATTTTAGCGAACAATGCTGCTGTTCCCCCAAATTTGGCATCACAATCATCGGGGTGTGCTCCAATAGCCAGAATATTCAATACTTTTTTCTGTTGCGCCTGTAATGTTGCTACCGCAAAGCATAGGCAAACAGCCATAATCAACTTTCTCATTTTCTATTTTATTTATACGTTATTATTTTACAATTCTCTGTCCGGTCACTCCTTAAAGAGCAACTAATTTATTTATATTCAATATTTTAAGCTAGTCGGTCATCCATAGTTATAAGTAGGTAATCCATGGTTCGGGACCGGTCAAACAAACTAACTTAATAAATGAAAACAAAACATAAACTCATGTACACTGACCGTTTGTCCTTAGTTTTGCACAAAATTTGGGTTGATATCCATCTCTCTTTGAGGGATAAAGAAATATTCCCTTGTACTAGATATAAAGTCCTCTGCATCGATAACCTTATCCATTGCATTGAAACGTTTTAAGTCGGCCCATCTATGATTTTCAAAGGCTAGTTCAACTCTACGTTCCTGTAATAGTTTTTCTTCAAAGGTTCCAGGGCTGGATGCATCTATATCTGCCAATCCTGCTCTATTTCTGACTTCATTTATCAAATCGTAGCTTTCCGATGTTTCACCCAAGGCTTCGGCAAGCATCAATAATACATCAGCATAACGGAATACTACAAAATTGATATCAGAATCATTCTCAATGGCCAAATCGGACTCATACTTCTTTACGTGCATTTGATCAACTGTCTCACCCTCAAGGTTTTCATATGTAGCTGCCATAGATACGTCGTATCTAAGGTCACCAACCTCATAAGCATCCATCATAGATTGGGTCGGACGGTTCCTACCAAAACCTGAACCGGTCTGTAAATCGGTACTC
>JAAEZN010000005.1:25403-77823 GCA_018222835.1 Algicola sp.
CCACTGATGTATTGTACCTCGAAAATAGATTCTGCGTTGTTTTCGTTGGAAACACCCCATAAATCTGAATAACTTGGCAACAGTTCGTATCCGTAGTTGGCAATAATTCTTCTAAGTACAGTTTCAGCTGCTGAATCTTCACCCAGTGTCAACAATACTTTGGCCAACAAAGTTGCTGCAGCTCCTTTGGTCGCTCTTCCCACTTGACTTCCAGAATAGGACACAGGAAGACCTTCTTCTGCAGTAGTCAAATCTGTAACCAATTGCTGAAGGATAGCTGTTTCGTTTACTTGGGTAAGTTCATCTCCTGCTACAAATGGAGTTAACTGCAATGGTACATTACCAAAACCTATGGCCAAATGGTAATACATTAAAGATCGGATAAACAATGCTTCACCAGATAATTGATCTTTAAGTGAAGCGCTCAATTCAACATTTGGAATACGGTCCAAAATAACATTACAGTTGGCAATTACCCTGTAGGACTCGCTCCAAGCAGAAGTAACCTGCTCATTCAAAGCGTCTTCTGTAAATGCATTTATCTCGGTGTACTGACGGGCCAAACCTGTAGCATCAGGACCTTGGTCTGTATTATCGCTACGCATTTCGAACATGGTCCAATACCCTCTTCCGTACACTCCGGTGCTTTGAAGACCGGCATAACTGGCATTAACAGCTGCTTCAAAATCGTCTGCAGTGTTATAAAAATCCGCCTCGTTCCTATTGGAAACTGGTGCTAGATCTGTAAAATCTTCACTACACCCGGTAAATAGTGCCGTGCATAGCATTATATATAGAATTCGTTTCATTTTTCTCAGTTTTTAGGTTAGAATTTAAGGTTTACACCCAAAGTGAAGGATTTAGCCAATGGAAATGCTCCATAATCTTCCCCGGGAGTTAAACTATTCGTGGTAATGCTACTAACCTCTGGGTTATAACCAAGGTAATCGGTAATGGTAAAGAGGTTTGTTCCTGTAACATAGAACCTAAGTTTCTGAATTTTGCTTCCAAAAAACTTATCGGTCGGCAAAGTGTAACCCAAAGTTACATTTCTTAATCTCACATAAGATCCATCTTCTACTTGGTAAGAGGAAGGTCTGTTGTTGTTTCCGTGGTTTCCTGACAATCTATCCGCTCTTGGAACAGAACCGTTACCTGGCTCGGAAGCAGATCTCCAACGGTTGTTCAATAATGCATAAGCGTTAAAGTTGGCCTCACCGTTTTTCATGTGCCTTGAAGTAAGGTTCAGGATTTCATTGCCTTCCACACCTTGGATCAAAAAGCTCAAATCGATGTTCTTATATGTTAACCTATTGTTGATACCCCAGTTAAAATCAGGAAAATAACTTCCAGTTACCGTTCTATCGTCTGGTGTTATCTCACCATCGCCATCGATGTCCTTGAATCTGAAATCTCCAGGTGCTGGGTTTGGCGCCTGTGTATCAACCGGTGCATTATTTATTTCCTCTTGAGATTGATAAACTCCGTCCACTACATAACCATAGTAGCTACCGATAGGATCTCCAACTCTGGTAACGTGTCTTACGCCTGCACTACCAGATGAGTAAATCGGCTCATTGCCTTCGTTCAAAGAAAGAACTTCGTTTTTATTAGTAGAGAAGTTGACATCTGTATTCCAAGTAAAATCTTCACCTACAAAATTCTTGGTGCTCAAAGCTAATTCAAAACCTCTGTTTTGTACTTCTCCAAGATTTCTCAATGTAGTTTCGAAACCAGAAACCGAAGAAATGGCCACGTTAAGCAACAAATCTCTTGTTTTGGTGTCGTAATAGTCCGCCAAAAGGAAAACCCTGTTATTGAACAATCCCAATTCCAGACCAAAATCAATTTGCTCAGATTTTTCCCAAGTTAGGTTAGGGTTTGGAATTGTAGCCTGTACAAGACCGTTGATTTGGTTTCCTCCAAGGTTATAGTTCTGAGGTGACAAAAGACCAACAGCGCCATAATTTGGAATCTCAAAGTTACCGGTCTGTCCCCAACTTACACGTAGCTTAAGTTCGGATATAGTCTCGGAATCCGCCAAAAAGGCCTCTTCGTTCATTCTCCAACCTAAAGAGAAGGAAGGGAAGTATCCTGTTTGGTTGTTTTTACCGAAACGAGAGGATTTATCGGAACGGAAAGTTCCTGTAAACAAATATTTATCCTTAAAGCTATAGTTTACCCTAAATAGACCAGACAATAAAGACCATTGCTCTTTTATCGCAGTACCACCATATACTTGCCCACCACTAACGGTAGGTACAAGGTCGTCCGGATAATTGTTGGCCAATACCCGCTTAAGGTTAACATTGTCTTTTTGAGCAGTATAACCCGCAATGGCATCAATATAATGGTCTCCAAGTTCTTTGCTCCAGTTCAATGTATTTTCCCATAACCAGTTGGTCTCCGTAGAAGAAGAAGCCTGTCCGTAAGGGTTTCCATCGGCTGAGTTACGATACAATAATGTACTAGCTCTATAGAAATCTTGGTTATATAGGTTGATGTAAACTCCACCAAATGTCTTAAAGGTCAATTCTGGAAGAATATCATAAGTCAATCCAAGATTACCTCTTGTTTGAAATTGGAAAATTTGATCATCAACAGCCTCAATAATAGCCAATGGGTTACTGGCCGTAGTAGTTCCACCACCTAAATATGATTGGTTATTCAACTGGTTGATGGTTCCATCTGGATTGTATGGTGCAACCGTAGGTGAGTGAACGATCCCGGAATAAACAATCCCTGGAGGTGTTCCAAAATAAGGTGAGTTTGCAGGAACCCTTTGATTTTCAGTAACTGTAGGGGCCAACCTTAGATCTAGGTTCAATTTTTCCGTTAATTGGGAATTAACGTTCAACAATACAGAATATCTTTCAAATTTGGCTTTATCGATAATACCTGTTTGGGAGAAATAACCTGTAGATGCATAAAAACTCGTTTTATTCCTTACTGGTGAAGCATATGAAAAGTTATAGCTCTGCACCACTCCGGTCTTGAACATAATATCTTGCCAATCGGTATCGGTACCATCCCAATTGAGAAAAGATTCCGGCAATTCATAATTCGCATTGCCCCTGTCGCCAGGTCCAATTGGATCATCGATAGATGCTCCGCCAACATCCTGAAGATAGGCATTGTTCCTTGCATCTCTGGTAAAGTCGATAAGCTCTTCGGCATTCATCAAATCCAACTTGTTGGCTACTGATTGAATACTCACAAAAGAATCAAAAGAAAAAACTCCTTCGTCATTATTAGATCCTTTCTTTGTAGTGATCAAAAGCACACCGTTACCACCTCTCGAACCATATATTGCGGCAGCACTTGCATCTTTCAATACTTGGATAGATTCAATATCGTTAGGGTTCAAGGTCGCCAATGGGTTAATTGTTGGAGGTTGAAACGCAGCTCTTTGGCTGGCTACTCCACCTAATTGACTGGAAGATGTAAGGTTACGTGAAATTGGAATTCCGTCCACTACGAACAATGGATCGTTTCCCGCAGAAATAGACCCCGAACCCCTTACACGAATATTCGGCGCGGCTCCCGGCTCACCAGAAACTTCTTGTACCTGTACCCCGGTCACTTGACCTATAAGAGCACTCTCCGGAGATAATGCAGGTACTTCGGTAATGGTCTCTGGAGTAATTGAAACTACAGAACCTGTTACTCTTTTCTTTGCCAATGTACCGTAGCCCACTACAACCACTTCTTCAAGTGCGGCAGCGTCTTGCTCCAAGGAAATGTTAACGGAGGTTTGTCCGGCAACATCTACTTCCTTGGCCTTAAAACCAATATACGTAACTCTAATTACCGTAACACCGGAAGGCATTGTAATTTCGAAATTACCATCGAAATCGGTTGTAGCACCAACAGTAGTACCTTTAGCAATAATGGTAGCACCGGCAAGGGGAACCCCTGCCTCGTCCGTAACAACCCCTGATAAGTTGGATTGTGGATTTTCCGCATTGATCTTACTTTGCGGAACTAAGCTTTTTAAAGTTTTTCCTTTCTTTTTCACTACTATTTGCCTAGCTATGATCTCAAAGGAAAGGTCTGTACCTTTAAATACTTCTTTTAAGAAGTCTTCGATGCAAAGGTTTGCACCGTTTACGGTTACTTTTTGGTCTATATTGACCTCTGTTGCCTCATAAAAGAATTTGTAACCTGTTGTCTCTGTGATGGTTTCGAACACATCACTCAATCTGGTGTCATCAAAGCTCACCGCAACTTTATCGTATTGCGCGCAGGATGCGGCATTGACTTGCCCAAACATAAAGAGCAGGAAAAATCCATAAAGCAATTTTTGCCCAAGTTTAGAAACTATGGCACATTTAGTTTTGGTTTTTTTCATAATTGAATTAGTCTAGTTAGTAATTAAGTGTTTTTTGGTATCAAAGGTTTTTTACATCATAGGCACTATTCTTTTTTGTTCTCTTTAATTGTTATCGTATTCTCTTCTATTTCATAGGTAAAATGTGTGTGTGCTTGTATGGTCCTGAGCACATTGTCTATCGATTCCTCATCGAACATCCCCGTAAACCTGCGCTCACCCAACTCTTTATATTGGTTTATGATTTTTATATCGTACTGACGTTGCAACCGGTTTATGATCTGAACCATAGACTCATTTTCAAAAGCCAAAATTCCTTTGGTCCAGGATATATACGAAGACACATCAACATCCTCTACAATGAATCCTTCACCTTCTGATCGAGTGGCTTTCTGAGAAGGCTTTATCATTTGCAGGCTGTTGGAAATCAAATCATTAAACTCTCCAACACCAACAGAGCCTTCGACCAGAACCACCTCACTGGGGCCATCTTCCTCATACGCGGAAACATTAAATACCGTTCCAAAAACCTGGGTGTACATGGTTTCTGTTTTAACTATAAAGGGTTTTTCGGGGTTTTTGGCAATCTCGAAAAAAGCTTCTCCTTTTAAAGTGACCTCTCGCTTATCCAATTCTGCAAAACTGGACGGATATGTCATGCTAGAACCTGAGTTCAACATTACTACAGAACCATCTTGCAGTGTAACGGAAAGATTTTTACCAAAAGGGACCCTAATGGTATTGTTGGTAAGCTCGCCATTGTTTTCATCTTCATCTTTTTGGCTTAGCACACCGTTTATAAAGGAGACCACCGTATTTCCTTTTTTACTTTTTACAGTTGCATCCGATTCCGGATCAATAGTCAATATTTCGCCATTGTCCAACTGGATCGTAATTTGATTGGGGTCTAAACTTACCGGAATATCACCCAATGGATTTTGATTGAGCAGGAAATAAAGTGAAGAACCCAAAACAATCATAATTACGGCTGCATACTTCCAAATATGCTCGCCCACCAATAACGATCTGGTCTTTTTATTTTCTTTTTCTTTAATGGTATCCAAGAAATTCTCAAAGGCTGCTTCCGTTGCCCATGGTTTGTCTTCATACTTGACCAAAAAATCCGCTTGCACCAATTTTTTAAAGACTTCCTTATTATTTCCTTTTTGAATCCATTCGAACAAAATGGTCAATTCCTCCTGCGAAGCCTCTTGGTTGATGTATCTACTAATTATTCTTCTGATATCGATTTTGGTCATCTGAATATTATTGTCACTTTTAAAAGAGACGCAAGATTTTCCAAAAACCCTTACAGAGGGTTAAAATTTTAACATTTAAAATGAAGACTCTGTTATTTGACTTGGGTTTTATTGAAGAGAAACCCCCAAGTAATCAGACGTTTGGGCAGTAAAAAAGAATTATAAAAAAACAGTCAATTGTGCCCTAAGTCGCTTCATGGCCTTTGCCATATGTACTTCTACCGTTTTAATTGAAATGTGAAGTTGCTCCGAGATTTCCTTGTATTTAAGTCCTTCCCTTTTGCTCATGATAAACACCTTTTTACACTGTTCCGGTAAATTATCGATTTCTTGTTCCACCTTTTTCAATCTTTCCTCGAAGAGTGAGGCATCGGTTTCTGCTATTTCCAGATAGGCTTGCTGCTTTAGTTTTTCCAATAGCTGGAATTCCTTTTTCTTTTTTCGTTGGGAATCTATAAATAGATTGTAAGCAACTTTAAATAAGTACCTTTTTAATTTATTCTCGGAAACGAAGAGTTTTTGTCTGTTGTCCCAAATCTTAATAAAAGTCTGTTGGGCAATATCTTCTGCAGCTTTGGAACTGCCCGAGATTGCAGTCATGTAATTACACAGCTCTTTATGGTATAACTTAAACAAGTGACCATAAGCATCTTTGCAGCCATGCTTTAACTGCTCAATGAGGTAGGTTTCATTTGTAAAACTTTTTTGGTCCATTTTTTCCGTCTTTCTTTTAGGTGTGTGGCACACAACAAAATCTCAACAATAGGTCAGTTTATGTCTATTAGCCATCACCTCTTCATTTCACAACTTAGAACTGTTCAAACAAACGGTATGTAGAACTGTTTTCGTACAAAACGAAAAAGCGCCTATGAACACGAAATTTCACCGTAAGAGAAATTTCTTTTTAAGGAAAGCTGTTATTATCTCCTTGGTCCAAATAAAAAACCAATTGAAATACTACCAAAAAACGTTAACAAATTATAAAAAAAACTTTAATAAAAACATTTTGTAAAGTTTTTTTTGAAATATCCCTAAAATAGCTTTGGATTTGACCCATGATGAAATTAATGCGGAGTCAATACTCTGCCCGCATAAAGGAAACATCACTTTAAATTTTAGACTAGGTCAACTCCTTTTCCTTCTTTAACACCGAAAGTGGGGAGTTTCTCACAATTCCTATACTGTTGGCTACACCTAAGGCAAAAACCAAAAACGTAATAGCTGGGAGAATAATCACAAATGGAATCCACGAAGGCGCAAAGGCTGTATCGAATAACATCCATGCCAAAAGTGAACTTCCTAAAACAGCAAGTACCACTCCCATGAACGCCCCTAAAAAGCCCAAAACAGCATACTCGATAGCTATCATTCTTAATATTTGATTGCCCTTGGCACCCAAAGTCCTTAGCAAGGCCCCTTGCTTTACACGTTGGTGCTTACTGCTATATATAGCTCCCATGAGTACCGCAATACCAACAAATATGCTAAAAAAGGCCATAAAGTTGATGACCCAACTTATTTTGCCCAGTATTTCTTCCAACAGACTTAGGATACGTTTTAAATCTAAAATTGAAACATTTGGAAAATCCTTGACCAACTGTTGCTGAAGTTTTGCCGACCCTATATCATCTTTAGTTCTGGTTGTCATCACCCCGAATTGAGGCGCATCTTCCAAAACCCCTTTGGGGAATACAACTGAAAAGTTGGGTTGCAGCCTACTCCAATCCACCTCTCGTATGCTTTGTACCTGGGTGTTCATAATTCTACCCTGTACATTAAAAGATACGGGGTCTCCAATGGCTACTCTTGCCATTCTTGCAAAATCATTGCTTACCGATATGGGAATATCGGAATCCGAGTTGGTTTGATGGACCCAGCTCCCTTCTATTATTTTTTCCGAACCAATAAGACTATCCCGATAGGTAACCCTGAACTCGTGGTTCAAAATCCACCTACCGACTTGCGATGTAGTGTCTTTTCTGATATCCTCCACATGTTGCCCATTCAGCTTTTCCACTCGCATGGTTACAATAGGTATTTGATCTATAACCGGCAAGCCCGAACCTTTAATTGTTTTGGAGACAGCATTGACCTGACCGCTTTGGATATCCATTAGAATCATATTGGCACTGTTCGCACTATCTTCAATTGCTGCTTTTTCCAACAACATATCTTTAGTGAAACACAAAGTGCTTATCAAAAATGTCCCTATTCCTATGGATAGCACCAATACTAAAGTCTGATTTTGTGGGCGGAACAAATTTTTTAAACTTTGACGAGGGATAAAACCCCAAGAATCTGGAAAAAACTTCTTCAACAAAGCCATAAAGACCCGGGCAACCACAGTTAGAATCAAAAAGACCGCCAATAAGCCCACTACAAAGGACAACGAGCGTACAAAATCGCCCAACAACCAATAAGAAAAACATAGTACAAAAAGAACAATGCCCAGTCCAACCGACACCGTGGCTCTTTTGGACCGAGGCTTGGTATCCTGTACCACCCGTAATGCTTGTAATGGTGAAACATATAAAGTCTTCATTAAAGGGTAGAGTGCAAATAGGATAGACATGGTCAGACCCAACGCGATTCCTAGAACAATACTCTGAAATGACATGGTGATATCGACATCAACGGGCAACAAATCACCCAAAAGTACAGGGAACAACTGTTGAAGAATATAACCGACCGTTGTTCCCAACAATCCTCCAACAATACCCATACATGCTATTTGAATAAAGAAAATTAAATAACTCTGCCGTTTTGATGCCCCCAGACATTTAAGTACAGCTATGCTTCTTATCTTCATTTGCACATAAATGCCCATACCACTTGCAATGCCCACACAGCCCAAAAGCAGGGCAATAAACCCGACGAGATTAAGGAATTTTCCAAAGTTTTCGTAGCGCCTGCCCAAACGCCGTGCTTCAGAAAGGTGAGTGTCCAAATCAGCTTCTTCGGCATCCAATTCCGTAGCTATTTTTTTATCCAACAGCACCAAATCCTCATCTTCATCCGCCTTAAAGTAGTATTTGTATTCAATCCTGCTACCGGTTTGTACCAGACCTGTTGCTTCTATATATTTATAAGGTATAAGAACAGGTGGTGCGATAGCGCCAAAAACAGAGGTGCTCCCGGGCACGTTTTCCAATTCGCCCGCAATAGGAAGTATAATCGCGCCCAATTTAATGCTATCACCTACTTTTAGATTGAGCTGGAGCATTGTGGTTGCATCCACCAAAGCACCGTTATTTCCAAAACCAGTTATTGCAGAAGCTGGCGTGGTTTCCAATTCCCCATAAAATGGAAAACCGCCTTCCACTCCCCTAACCTCTAACAATTTGGTACTATTGTTATTAGGAAAAGCTGCCATGGACAGGAAGTTGATTTCCTTGGCGTCGGCTCCTCCCAAAGAATCTATTATGCCCATTACCCTATCGTTTACAGGCTTATCACTTTCTATTAGGTAATCCGCTCCCAATAGTGACTTGGATTGCGAAGCAATATTCTTTTTTAAAATACCACTGAACGAATAAACGCTGACTACAGCCGCCACCCCTAGCGTAATGGAAAAAACGAATAATAGCAGCTTACCAAAACTCGCTTTGCCATCGCGCCATGCCATTTTTACTAACCAAAAAAATCCGGTATTTTTCTTTTCCATTATCCAGCTACAGTTTCCTCTATTTTGCCCGATCGCAACCTTATACTTTTATCTGTTTTTTTAGCGAGCTCTAGGTCATGTGTTACAATTACCAATGCAGTGCCCTGTTCCTTGTTAAGTTCAAAAAGCAGCTCCTCAATTTTTGTTCCGGTCTCATCATCCAGATTTCCTGTTGGCTCATCTGCAAAAAGTATGGACGGTTTATTAGCGAAAGCCCGGGCCAAGGCAACACGCTGTTGCTCTCCTCCGGACAATTGGGAAGGATAATGCCCGGCCCTATTCCCAAGACCGACTTTGTCCAAAAGCTCCTTTCCTTGTTGGGTGGCTTTTTTTACTCCTCGTAACTCTAGAGGAACAATAACGTTTTCCAAAGCAGTCAATGTGGGCAATAATTGAAAGTCCTGAAAAACAAAACCTACATTTTGATTTCTTAACTGTGCCCTTCCGTCCTCATCCAATTCGAATAAATTTTGGCCACAAAGCCATATTTCACCATCATCTGTGGTATCAAGTCCTGCACAAAGTCCCAATAATGTGGTTTTTCCGCTGCCCGATGGTCCCACAATCGCAAAACTTTCCCCAGAATCCACTTCAAAAGAAACATTATTAAGAACAGTAAGATCGTGCTCACCGCTCCGATACGTTTTAGAGAGGTGTTGAACTTTTAATATCTTTGACATAACTCGCTTTTGGTTAAAACTTTCAAAATACTAAAATGGACAAGTCCAAGAAAATGCCAAGCTCTCCCAAGCCGTTAATGTTTTGTTATTTTTTGATTTTACTGCTGGTAGGCTGTGGTGATAAATCGGTTAAAAAAGATACCAATAATGAATCTGTGGTCGAAGAAACCGAGATGATCACAACAAGTGGCTCCGAAAAAAAGATACTGTTTTTTGGCGATAGCCTTACAGCAGGTTATGGGCTTGAGGTGAGCCAAGCTTTTCCATACTTGATACAGCAAAAAATAGATTCCTTGGAACTTGATTACACGGTGATCAATGCAGGGCTGAGCGGAGAAACAACGGCAAGTGGCAAAAACAGATTGGATTGGGTCTTGGAAGACACTATTGATATTGTTATCATCGAATTGGGAGCCAACGATGGCTTGCGCGGTATCCCTTTAACCGAAACTGAGTCGAACCTGCAAAGCATGGTGGATATGGTTCAGGGCAAGTTGCCCAATGCAAAAATTGTTTTGGCAGGCATGAAGATTCCACCTAACATGGGACCTGAATATACCGCACAATTTGAAGAGATTTTCCCAAATCTCGCCTCAAAAGAAGAATTACATTTGATTCCATTTCTACTGGAAAATGTAGCCGGTATTCCTGAACTCAATCAAAGCGATGGAATCCATCCTACCATTGAAGGACAAAAATTGGTTGCCGAAAATGTTTGGGAGGTACTAAAACCTATGCTATAAATCACACTTTATTTGACAGTCAAAAACTAAAAAAGTAAAAAGAATCTGTATTCAATTTTATTCAAAATCAATTGCCACACACATTCACACTCTAAAACAAAAACATTGAACGCCTTAACTATAAGGTTATTGCGATAAAAAATCACTCCCATATTCAGACACTATTTTGATAAAAAAATAAAGCTTCATTATTCTTATTTAGATTAATTATAATTAATTATTTTTGTCAGCGAAACTTAAAAAAGTAAACTTTCCTGATGAAAAATATTATGTACACCGCATTGGCTCTTTTGATTTCCGCCAGTGCCTTTTCACAAACAGAAAAAAAGGATAAAGATCGCGAAGCCATTAAAAGTATGTGCGGATGCTACGAGGTTACCTTCAATTTTGCGGAAACCTTCAATTATTCCAATGATTCTCTTTACAAACCTTCCAAAACAAAAGTAGATAAGGGTTTAGAGTGGGCAGAGTTGGTTACCGATGAGGACAACAAGATTTCCATTCAGCATCTCTTACAAGTAGGAAATCCAAACGAGCCCTATATTGTAAAACACTGGAGACAGGATTGGTTGTTCGAGAATACCAATCTATATACTTTTAATGCCAACAATAAATGGACATACAAACAATTGAGCCCTGCGGAGGTTAAAGGACAGTGGACACAAAAAGTCTATCAAGTAGATGATAGCCCTCGTTACGAAGGCTCATCAACTTGGGTACATGTGGATGGAAAAAGTTATTGGGAAAATACCACGCCCGCTCCCCTTCCCCGTCGTGAGTACACTACTCGAAGCGATTATAATCTTACCATGCGCGGAAATCGTCAGGAGATTACGGAATATGGATGGTTGCACGAACAGGACAACGCCAAAATTATCCGCGAAGATGATAAAGAGGATGTTATTTTAGCTAAGGAAAAAGGATACAACACCTATGTAAAGGTTGACGATAGCCGATGTGCAGGAGCCGCCAAATGGTGGAAAAAAAATCAGGAAAAATGGGCCATGGTTCGTACCAAATGGGATGAGGTTTACAACCGTAACACAAATCTTCAACTGGAAAGTAAAGTGGACAACAAAGTACTATTCAAGTATTTGCTGGATGAAGATACCTATAACGAAAAGGATAAGATCAATGAGATCATCGAAGCATTTGTTAAATAACCATTATCACATGAAATCACTAAAGAAAATACTATTGTTTGGCTTGTTTTTGCCCACTTTTTCCATGGTTGCCCAGAGCAATAATGCATTTCTTGATAGGGCTTTCTGGAAAAATAACCCAGATGTTGAAGCCGTCAAGAACAAAATTAAGGAAGGTAACGATCCTACGGCCCTCAACTCAAATGCCTTTGATGCTGTAGTATATGCACTTTTGGAAAAAGCCGACGATAATGTTATTGCATACTTGCTTTCCTTAGAAGGAAATCCTGTGGACAAAAATACCCACGATAGCCGTATTTATTTGCACTGGGCCGCTTATGCCGGAAAAATTGAGATGGTAAGTTATTTACTGGAAAAGGGTTCCTCGGTAACTGATCTAGATAGTCATGGATATACTCCTTTGGCTTTTGCCGCCAATTCAGGCCAAAAAAATCCAGAGCTATATAATACTTTTGAAAAGCATGGAATCAACTTGACCAAAGAAAAAAGTGATCAGGGGGCCAACTTACTTCTATTGGTAGCACCATCATTGAATAGTGAGAAGGAATTAAAATTTTTTCTAAATAAAGGATTAAAGTTGGATAGTAAAGATGATTCCGGTAACGGCATTTTTAATTACGCGGCCAAAAAAGGAAATACCGATTTTCTTGATTTGCTCATAAAAAAAGGGGGGGATTATAAAACCCTCAATAAAGAAGGTGCCAATGCCTTTTTGTTTGCCTCGCAAGGCGGGCGTGGGTTCAGCAATCCTCTATCAGTTTATGAGTACTTGAAAAAACTTGGACTCGACCCAAACATGGTGACCAAAGATGGCTATACTCCTCTTCACCGTTTGGCCTATAATAATACAGACAAGGCCATTTTCGAATTGTTTCTATCAGCCGGTGCCGACGTAAACCAAAAAGATGCCAACGGCAATACTCCATTCTTAAACGCAGCCGCTCGAAACAACATGGGGATGGTTAAACTATTGTCCGAAGATGTTTCCGATTTTAATACAGCTAACGCCAATGGACAAACAGCCTTAATGCTTGCCACTGAAAATAACACTCCCGAAGTGGTGGGTTATTTGCTCGCCAAAGGTGCCGATGCCCTTGTAACGGACAATATGGGAAATTCAATAGCCTATTATTGGGCAGCCTCGTTTAGTGATAAAGATGCTGAAGCATTTGAGCAGAAAAAAATATTGTTCGAGAAAAAAGGTGTGGTCTTCAATAACGTACAAGCTGATGGTAATACCTTGTACCATTTGGCAGCAAAGAACAATAATGTGTCCCTTGCCAAAAAATTGGAAGGGTTTGGGATTGACCTGAATGCCAAAAACGATGAAGGACTTACCGCACTACATTTGGCTGCCATGAAAGCCGAAAATGATGGATTGATGAAATACTTGATATCCATCGGGGCCGATGTAAAAATCAAGACCGACTTTGAAGAAACGGTTTATGACCTGGCCAGCGAAAATGAACTCTTACAAAAACAAAACATAGGATTAAACTTTTTAAAGTAAGATGAAGAAATTAATGAAGATTGCCCCTGTACTTATGCTTGCAGGATTACTTTTTACCGCTTTTGCACCTACCCAGACCAAAACAATAAAATGTCTTATCCAAATGACCAATTATTCTGGTGAAGGAGCCTATTTGGTAGTTTCTCTCCTAAAACCTGATGGTGAATACGAAGAGACGCTCTATGTACAAGGAAAGGATAGTGAGTGGTATAGCGAAATTCCCGAATGGTGGAAGTTTTATGGTAAATATCGTCCGAATATAGATGGCATTTCCGGAGAAACTATTAGCGGCGGGGAACGTACCGTTACCATTTTACAAATACCCGAGGACAAGATCGATAAAGGTTATAGTATTCGTTTTGAAACTTCTGTTGAAGATCAGGATTACTACATGGACGACATTCAATTTGAGCTTACTTCGGATAACCTGAAAAGCAAAAAAGAAGGAAAAGGATTTATTCGCTACGTGCGTATGCTTGCTCAGTAAAAACTATTTATGACCATTTCCATTTGGCGATATAGCCATTTTTTACTGGCTCTGGTTTCATCCTTATTTCTTTTGATAGCCTCTGTGACCGGGATTATTTTAGCGGTCGAACCTATCCAGCATCAGGCAAAAGGTTATGCAATCAAGAATTTGGACCAGATATCGTTGGCGACCACAATCAACGCCTTAGAGCAGAATTATGATGAAGTATTCTCTGTTGAGGTAGAATCATCCAATTTTGTAAAGGTCTCGGTTCTGACCATGGATTTGGAAACGCTCAATATTTACATCGACCCACGAACGGGCGAACAATTGGGTGTGGTCCAAGACCGCTCAAACCTATATAGTTTTGCAACCAATCTACACCGCTCTCTGTTCCTAAAAAGCATTGGGCGGTTTTTTGTAGGACTGATTTCGTTCTTGTTGTTGTGTATTGCCATAACGGGGTTGGTACTGCTTGCTAAGCGACAAGGAGGTATAAGACGATTGTTTACCAAGGTACAAAAGGACTATTTGGAGCTTCGTTTTCATGTAATATTGAGTCGGTGGTTTTTTATTCCGATCATTATTCTTTCAGTTACTGGTGTATATCTTTCTGCGGAGAAATTCAACCTGCTTCCAGATACATCGGCAGACAATTGGAAAAAGCAGCAAATCGAATCCCATACCACATACAAAAGTGTCCTAGCAATTCCTCTTTTCCAGAATACAACCCTGGATAATATTCGAAAAATTGAGTTTCCATTTTCCGAAGACCCGGAGGAGTTTTATCTAATTGCCTTAAAAAACAGGGAGATTCAGGTAAATCAAGAAACCGGGGAAATAATTGCAAGCGCTTCATATCCATTTGTGAATCTGGCTTCAAGGTTTAGCTATAAAATGCACACAGGAGAAGGTAGTGTTTGGTGGTCCCTGATTCTATTATTGGCAAGCGCATCCATTTTGTTTTTTATCTATTCCGGATTTGTGATGTCGGTAAAGCGCATTAAGCGAGGTAAAAAAGACACTGCTCTATCCCAAATGCCGGATAAAGACGAAAGTGAAATCATTATTATGGTCGGTTCGGAAACTGGAACCACCTACGATTTCGGTGTACAATTGTTCCAATCTTTGAGTTCGGTCGGTAAGAAAGTTTTTCTAAGCGAATTAAACCAATATGCCACCTATCCAAAGGCAGAGCACATTATTATTTTAACTTCCACTTATGGTGAGGGCGAGTCACCAACAAACGCAAGAAAATTTCTAGCCCGTTTAAAGTCTGTGCACCAACCGATAAACCTCAACTATGCGGTTGTTGGTTTTGGTTCGATGGAATACCCCGAATATTGCAAATATGCTGTTGAGGTAGATGAAGAACTGAATCACCTAGAAAGCTTTACTCCCCTACTGCAACTTCAAAAAATCAATAATGCAGAGTTTTCTACTTTCAATACATGGGCGCAAAAGTGGGGTCAAGCCTCAAAAATTGAATTCTCGCTCCAAGCTCCGCCTAAAAAGCAACAAAAAATTAAATTGCTTTCTTTCGATGTTGTTCATAGATCGGAACTAAATATCGATGATACTTTTTTACTTAGGCTACGACCTAAAAAAAGAGTTGACTTTACTTCTGGAGACCTATTGTCCATTTATCCTGAAGATTCCGATGTTGCACGACAATATTCCATTGCCAAAATTGAGAAGGAAATTGTTTTAAGCATCAAAAAGCATGAATTCGGGCGCTGCTCCACCTTTCTTTCCAAATTAGAAAAAGGAGCTACACTAACGGCAAGCATCGATAAGAATCCACACTTTCATTTTCCAAAGAAAGTAAACTCTGCCATACTTATTTCCAATGGAACAGGTATTGCCCCATTTTTGGGAATGATACACCAGAGCAATTGTTCCAACATTAATCTGCTTTGGGGTGTTCGTTACTGGACATCTACAATATTGTACAAGGATTATTTAGAAAATCGGATTGAATGCAACCCGAAAATCAACCATTCTATCGCTTTCTCGAGAGAGGAAAACAAAATGTATGTGCAAGATATGCTTTCCGATCAAAAAGAAATTGTTCTAAAAGCCATTCAAGAAGATGGTTGCATCATGATCTGTGGGTCACTTGCCATGCAAAAACAAGTGCTCGATGTTCTGGAGTCAATGCTTCAGGAACACACTGATTTGGACCTTGACCTACTCAAAAGTAATGGTCAATTAAAAATGGATTGTTACTGATAGGATCCTAGTCCCATACAGCCCGTACATTTCCCAACCCTGACATTGAACAAGGATTTAGCAAAAAAGAATGTTCATATTAGGTTCTTGAGGTATCTTTACGAAAACTTTTTTCAACCTAAAATTTTCATCAATAAGAGAACCTGAACCAATACCTTATCTGTTAAAACATGGTGTACATCGAGGAGACCTTTTACTATGATTACTCCACTCCTGAAATTCAGGACATGGTTGAAAACATTAAAAACCTGGCTTCAGATCAGGAAAAAATAGAGCAACTGTACCTTAAAGTTAGGGATAGTTGGCGATACAATCCGTATAATATTGGATTAACGCCCGCCCATTACAAAGCCAGTGCCATAGCCCAAAAACCTGTTGGGCATTGTATCGATAAAGCTATTCTGTATGTTGCAGGGCTTCGTGCATTGCATATACCTGCAAGGTTACGGTTGGCAAAAGTGGCCAATCACATTGCAACAGAGCATTTGGAAGAAACTTTGGGCTCGCACGAAATAGCTCCCCATGGTTTGGTAGATGTGCTTTATAATGGTGGTTGGTTCAAATGCTCGCCAGCTTTTAACAAAGAGCTCTGCGAACTCTATAATGTTGCCCCTTTAGAGTTTGATGGTACTGAAGATTCCATTTTTCAGGAATATAACAGGGACAACAAACAATTTATGGAGTATTTGGAAGATTACGGTCATTTTGAAGATGTTCCTATTGAGTTCATCTTTAAGACCTTTAAGGATACCTATCCCGAAATCAGCAAAAAAACACAAGGCGCAAAAGAGTTTAAAATCAAGTAACTGTAACCAATCACATAAAACAGATAAATCGCTCGCTATAATCAGGAGGAACCTTAAAGTTCGAGAATAACCTACAATAGTGAGTTCTATCCATGCTTAGCATCCCCCCCGGTCAATTGTCGCTTAAAAAAGAGCACCTAAGAAATGAATATCTCTTAGGTGCTAAAACTAAACTCAAAACTGAATTAACTAAACTTATATTTATTCATCAATCAATGGGTTTGCTTGAATTTCTGATAATGGCACTGGAAAATAAGAGTGTTCAGCTGCACTAAACCCAGACCTATCGGCAGCTTGCATAGCCTGATCTAACATTCCCCATCGTCTTAAATCAAAAAATCGTGTGGATTCCAAGGTAAGTTCCATAATACGTTCATGGATAATTTGGCCCCTCACCTCTTCTTGTGTTGATGCCGTAGTTGGAGGCATTAATCCGTGGACTTCCCTTATTTCATTTATAATGGGAATGGCAAGGGCCGTACTACCGGTCTCGTTCAATGCTTCAGCATACATCAAGAGTACATCCGCATAACGCATTAGGGTAAGGTTTATCCCAATATAACCGTTGTCCCAAACATAATTGGGCAACCATTTCCTAAAATAAGCACTGCCATCTTTGGCATCCGCACTACCATAAGTATCGGAAACAAGTACATCCCACGTAAAGCCTTGCATGGCATTGGTTTCGGTATCATTGTAATAATCGTCCTTAAAATAAAGGGTTCCGTACAACCTATTATCGTACAACCCGTTCGAGGCAACCATGCCTTCGGTCTTCATTACATCCACCAAATCATAAGAGGCCTCAATACCTCCCCATCCGCCAATACACCAATCGCCAATAAATGCATGCAGACGGTTGGCATTCCACGAAGTAGCATCGCCACTTTTAAATTGAAGTTCGAAAACCGCTTCTTGATTGTTCTCATTTTCACCGTTAAAGTTGCCTACAAAATCTGGGAACAAGTCGTAAACACCACTTTCCACAACTTGTTCTAGAGCTGCAACAGCATTATCCATATCCGTACTTTCAGCGGACGATGCATCCCCTGCTTTATATAGATAGGCCTTGCCTAAATAAGCTAATGCCGCACCTTTGGTGGCACGTCCCGTATCTGCATCGGCAAAGGTTTCTGGCAAATTGGATGCCGCTTCTTGAAAATCTTGTAAAACTACCTGCCATGCTTCTGGACGGGTGGATAACGGACTATCCAAATTATCCGGGGTAAGTTCTTCCATCCGAACAATGATCTGTTCGTATAGACTAAGTAATTTAAAGTGATAATATCCTCTCAAAAATTTAGCTTCTGCTATAATCCTGGTTTTATCCGCTTCGGAAATTTGTTCCGGAGTCATTTGTCCTACTTTGGATATTACCTGATTTGCAAAATTGAGCCCTTTATAGTTGGTGGTCCACAAAACATTCAGAAAAGTATGCCCGTTCGTGTAATTGAAATTAAAAATGGACATCCAATGGGCGTAGTTTGATGCATCTGGTCCTGGCAGGGCATAATCCGAACGAAAATATTCCACTACGGGTCTTCCTTCTTGCCATCCATCCCAAAAATTACTTCGCGATTCCAATTCCGAATAGGCTGCCACCAATCCAGATTCAGCATCTTCTACATTTCTCCAGAATGATGAAGAGGTCAATTGGTCTGGAGACTCCTGCTCCAAAAATTCATCGTCATCACAGGAAAGTATTGCAAACATGAATATGCTTGCTACAAACATTTGTACTATATTTTTCATGTCTTATTTTTTTAGATTAAAATTCCAATTGCATTCCGAAGATGAATGATTTGGTCTTAGGGTATAGATTTAAATCGATACCTCTTGATAGTATGCTCTGGTTCTGCCCCGAGATACTTGCACCAACTTCTGGGTCTAGACCGCTGTAGTTAGTGAACGTAAATAAGTTCTGCCCGGTCATGAACAACCTTAAACGGTTGATTCCAATCTTCTCCAATGTTGTTCTTGGCAAAGAATACCCCAAAGAAATGGTTTTGATCCTTAAATAATCACCACTCTCCAAGAACCTTGTAGATGCACGGTTGTTCCTATTGGGGTCACCGAGTACCGCACGTGGTATATCGGTATTGGTGTTATCCGGTGTCCATGCGTTAAGGGCGGCTTTCCGGTAATTTCTTCCGGTATCCATACTCATTAAACGAAAATCGTTCCCATTATAAATTTTAGCACCCCCTACTCCTTGGAAGAATACATTTACATCAAAACCTTTATAGTCTGCACTTAGGTTAAGGCTATATTCAAAATCCGGTATGGCCGAACCTTGATAGACTTCATCATCGGAATTAATGACACCATCCCCATTTTGATCTACGAAACGGATATCCCCTGGTGCTGCTTCAGGCTGAATTGGAATACCGCCTACACTGTGGGCATCTATCTCTGCCTGATTCTGGAAGATTCCGTCGGCCACTGGCAAGAAATAAGCTCCGGGCTCATAACCGATTTTCGTCTGGTTTACAAAATGATCTGAACCAAACAACAACCCAATACCATAAATGGTCTGATCCTCGTTGCTCAACTTGGTTACTTCACTATTAATAGTGGTAAGTGTAGCAAATGCTGAATAATTAAAGGCGCCATCTTTGTTGGTATAGCCTATCTCAAACTCTAGACCACTGTTCTCGAACTCCCCTACATTGACTACCGGATTGTTGACTCCTGCCGCAGGAGACACCACTTTGGTAATCAATAAATCCTCGGTAGAGCTATTGTAATAATTAACTGCTCCGGTGAGTTTATTGCCCAGCGATGCAAAATCGAGACCTAAATTATATGAAGTGTTGGTTTCCCACTGAAGATCATCGTTCTGTAACTCTCTGGCAATACTTCCCTGGTATGAGGTCTGCGGATTTCCAAACACGTATCCTCCATCGTCTTGACTTTTCCCTTGGGATATCAATGCAACATAATCGTAGTAGCCCAAAGCACTATCGTTACCTGCCTGTCCCCAACTAAATCTAAGCTTTAAAAAATCGAAAGCGTTCTGGTTTTCCATAAAGTTCTCACTGGTAAGCTTCCATCCCAAAGCAAAGGATGGGAAAACACCATACTTATTATTGCTTCCAAATTTTGAACTTCCATCCCTACGTACACTGGCTTGGAACAAGTATTTATCATCAAAAGCATAGTTTACTCTTCCAAATTGCGATGCCAAACTATACTCTGCGTTTGATCCTTGAGAAAAGAAGGTACCATCGTTAAAAGCATTGAGAGTCCTAAAGTCCGGATCCAGAATTTCGGCCGGAACACGCTCTTCTACAATTGCACCATCCTCGATTTCCCGTTGGATCTTGTAACCTTCGGCCTGTGTAAAATTCCATTTGTACGGTTCCGTGATTCTTTGGTAACCGGCCAATAGTTGAAAATCGTGCTTCTCATTAATATTAAAGTCGTACTTTAAAGTATATTCTTGGTTGTACCTTTTAAATTCATTATCGTACTCTGATATAAAAGCAAACTCACGACCTTCCTCCTGTGCTGCCCTAACTTGAAATGGCTTGTGGAACGCAAATTCAAATGAATCCCTAACAGAATAGGAAAGATTAGCGCCGGCCACTAGACCCTTGAACAACTCGTAGGATACATTTACGGTTCCCAAAAAGTATTTTGCCTTGCTGTACTGCTCCAAAAACTTATTTTCGCCCACCGGGTTTCTATGATCTGGCAAATCGCCGTCCCTGTATCCATAACCAGAAGGTTTGGTTTCGTCCAGTACCGGAATCAAAGGTGAAATAAAATACGTTTCCCGTAGCGAAAATTTATAGGGTTCCCTGTAGGTTTCGCTATAGTTTAGATTGGTCTGGATCTTCAACTTACCTTTGGTGACACCAAAATTTGCGGTAATACCTTTTTTACTGAATCGAGACCCTATAAGTATTCCTTCCTCATCGGCGTAATTTCCTGAAATGGAATAATTAAAGAATTCGGAAGCTCCACTGATACGAGCGTTCAACAGATTTAAATACCCCGTTCTATCGGTTTCATCTACCCAATCGGTATTGAAATTGGGAGGATTGGTTACATAGGTCGGTAACTCTGCTCCGGCATTGGCATACATTTGCTGATGTACTTGGACATATCCATCGGCATCCAACAGTTCCATGATTTCTCGGGAACTATTTATACTATAGCTTGAATTTATTTCGACCCTTGGTTTTCCTGACTTACCTTTTTTGGTGGTAATGATCACAACACCATTGGCGGCCTTGGTACCATAAATAGCACCCGAAGCTGCATCTTTAAGTACTTCTATGGATTCAATATTGACGGGATCTAGATAGTAAGGATCTGCCTGTACACCATCAATTATATATAGTGGTTGGTTGTTTCCAAAACTTCCCACCCCACGGATAAGAACATCGGAAACAGCACCGGGACTGCCTGAAGAAGAGGTAACGGTTACACCTGAGACCCGACCTTGTAGTGCATCGGTAGGGTTGGTAACCACCACTTTGTTCAGTTCTTCACTTTTTACCGAGCTAATGGCTCCGGTAACATCGCTTTTCTTCTGGGTACCATATCCAACAATAACCACTTCATCCAATCCCTGTGCATCTTCTTCAAGGGTTACATTGATCACAGATTGGTTTCCTACAGCGATTTCCTTGGTAAGAAAACCTAGATAACGGAACACAAGAACGTCTCCTGAACCCGTAGTTTCAATAGTATAGTTACCATCAAAATCGGTTTGCGTACCTGTAGTGGGGCTGCTTTTAAGATTAACCGTGGCCCCAGGTAATGGTGCCCCGGAAGAATCCGACACCGTTCCCGATACCTGTTGTTGAACTGTTTTTTCCGTAAACTTTATATTATCGGGAGATTTGTTCAATAAAATAGATCCATCCGCAGAAATTTTATAGCCAATGTTGGCAAAAGCCAGACTTTTGGCCAGTAAATCGCCTATTCTTACTTCTCCTTTTTCCAATTTGACTTTGGGTGCGTCTTCAAAAAGGTCAGATTTGTAAATAAAAGAGTAACTGGTTTGCTTTCCGATAAGATCCAATAACTCTTCAACGGTTACTTCCGCATCGGAATTTATGACAACGGTCCTGTTTTGTGAAAAGCCGGTTTTAGCGGTAAATCCAAAGGCGGTAACGCAAAACAAAAAAATAAAGGACCTCATCATGATGATCAACAATTTTTTCCTATAGGATATAGGAATACCATTACATTTAGTTTTCATAAATTTGAATGTTAGTTAGTTTGTAATAATTAATTGACGGG
This sequence comes from Algicola sp., assembly GCA_018222835.1. Lineage (GTDB taxonomy): Bacteria > Bacteroidota > Bacteroidia > Flavobacteriales > Flavobacteriaceae > Flagellimonas. The sequence continues at coordinate 47,516 of JAAEZN010000005.1, forward strand.
GATGAGCGTTTAAATTGTCCAGGTCTAAGCCTCATCCCTTTTTTATTCCACTATTATAGTGTTTCCCTCTGTTGTTAACTTTACTTCATTTGTATTTTCGATTATTGTTAGAATTTTTTCCAATTCTTGGTTTCTGTTAAACATACCATTGAATTCAATGGCTGCCTTTTCTTGATTTTTTATCTGTAGTTCGGCATTGTACCATCTAGAAATGGTCACCAAAATTTCGCCTAAAGGCATATCCTTAAAATTGAACAACCCATCTTTCCAGGCAACTATACTGTTTACATCTGCCTTTGCAATATGAACGGTTCCGGCCAATGGGTCAAACACTGATTGATACCCCGGAGCAAGTTCCTCCGTATTTCCGCTCTGATTAATGGCAACTCGGCCGTGAACCAACGCGGTTGACACTACCAAATCTTCCCGGTAGGCCTTTATGTTGAATGCTGTGCCCAAAACATCTACTTCTTGTCCTTGGGTTTCCACCATAAAATGGGTGCCGTTATGGAGTCTGCTCGGAGAAACTTCGAAGTAGGCCTCCCCATATACCAATTCTACTTTTCTGGGTTGATCGTCCGCAAAATTTACCGGGTACCTTAACTTACTGTCAGAGTTGAGCCATACCCTGGTGCTATCGGCCAACACCACGTAAAACTGACCTCCTCGAGGAATTGTTAGTGTGTTGTAAACTAGTTCGGTTTTGGAATCTTCCGCTTTATGTTTATACACCAATTGTTCGCCGTTACTGCTCACATTCTTGTGATTAAAGGAATCGCCTTTTTCCAAAGCTACCTCGGTACCATCCTCCAAGGTCAAAGTTGCTTTATCAGTGCCAACTTCAATTTCCTTTTCGGTGATTTGCTGTACCGGAAGTTCCGTTTGTGATTTTTCCAATAAAAACGGAAGTGATGTTACCAGTAAGATCGCGGCTGCCGCAACATATTTTAAATATGACCGTCTTTTTCGCTCTTTGGTCAATTTGGAACTTAGCTTGGACCAACCCTCCTCAACACTAACGGATTCTGGAGATTTTAGATATCCTCTTTTTACCCTTTCAAAATAGTTTCTATGCAGTTCGGATTCAGCAAACCATGCATCAAAAACCTTTTTCTCCTCTTTGGAAAGGGAGTTGTTTAACCTCTTAAGAATAAGTTTAAATTCCATATAATTTGACCATGTCTCATAGTTAAGACAATCAAATCACAAAAATGGGTGACAAAATTTTATCAAAAATTCAAAATAGTGGTTAAAACAAAGAGATATCGGCAATACTTGCTCGTTACTTGGCCAATATAATGGTGATTACGGTAATCAATTGCTGGGCTATTCTGAGCTTAGCGCGCTTTAATTGGGTCTTGACCGTGTTTACCGAAATTCCCAGCTCTTCGGCAATATCCACATACTTGTAGTTTTCTATGTACTTCATGCGGACGATACGTTGCATTTTTGATGGCAACATCTCTACAACTTTGAGCACTTGATTGTGAATAATAAGTTGGTCTTCTTCAGAAAACACATCCAGTTCATAACCCGTACCGATTAAATGTTGCATATCCAAAACCTTGGACCTATCCGTAACCTTTATGGATTTAAGGTGGTTAAGACATCTATTTCGTACCATGGCGAAGAGATACGAATTAAAGGAGTTCTTGATTTCTATCTGGGATGCATTCTCCCACAAATAAATAAACACCTCCTGAACAATATCTTCACTGATCGATTTTTCAAAAAGGTAGCTGTCCGCGTATTGGACCAAATCTTCGTAGGTATCCTCAAAAAACCGTTTGAACACAAACTGGTTCTTTTGCTGTATTTCCCGAAAAACCGATAGAGAATCCAAAGCAGTACCTGTTTATTTATTAGACCAAAAAAACTATAAGATGAGCTAATCTAGACAATAACTTAACACAAAAACAATATATTTTTTTATGATTTGCAAAATTTTTAATTCAAAAACCCATAATCCGTGTTGATTTTTAACGATTTCAACCAGATTCAGAATTTTTATTTAATTTGCAGCGTCCACTATAGCATTCCCTCATTTGCTTATTTGTGCAATTAGATTGTTGTTGAAAATTAGATATTTTAATCTCTTAATAATCAACAATGGGCTATTCAAATAAATCATTTTATATACATGCCATCTTAGCGATAGGTATGCTCTTTATTTTTTTGTTGGGCTGTAACCACAAGCCAAAAACAGACCCTTCGGAAAGCACAATACTCAATTATTCCAAAAACATATTGGACTTTAAAGGCAGTCCAGAAAATCCTAGATCAAGAGATATGTTGATGTTTTCTGATCAGGGTGGGTGGTTTGCCTACGGGTTTCCTACAACAAAAAACCATAAACTTGGGTTTACAGGACCGTTTTTAATGACACAGCAAAATGGGGTATGGTCTGGAAATTCCTTAGCCGAGTTAGAAATAACTTTGCCCAATGGCAGTTATTGGAATCCCGACAAAAAGAGCCAGGACAGTTATGCCAGCCATTTGGAGCAACAGTTTAAAGATGAATCGCTTTCTGTCTCCCAAAAGCTGGTGTACCTTTCTCCACATACCGCTCTGCAACAAACGGTAATAACCAATGTATCGCAAAAACCATTAACAATTGCCCTACAATATTCAGGCAAGCTTTTCCCGATCGGGGCCAAGCTGATAAATAGAGATGGAGATATAGCGTTAACCTCGGAACATACAAATGCCGTAGGGCACATACAGTTTTTAAAATCTAAAACTGAATTGAAGGCTCTAGATAGTTTAAACTACACTACTATTAAACAGAGCTTCAAATTGGCGCCTAATGCTTCCCAAGAACTATTGATGGCGCAAACCTTTATTTTTCCCGAGTACGATTGGAAAAAAGAAAAAGAGTTTATTGAAGAGGTAGATTTTAATACGCTGCTTCAAAATCGGATACGCGAAAAAGAGCAGCAATTAACCAACTTGTTGCAGAATGCGGATGCAAAATTTACGGATAGCATCTATGCCCAGGTTTTGGCAAAAACCTTGGTAACCCTACAAAACAATTGGCGTGTTCCCGCAGGCGAATTAAAACACCAAGGCTTATTTCCAAGTTACCATTATGAGTGGTTCCATGGTTTCTGGTCTTGGGATTCGTGGAAGCATGCAGTTGGACTATCTTTTTTTAATACCGATTTGGCCAAAGAGCAAATAAAGGCCATGTATGATTTTCAACTGGAAGATGGTTTTATTATAGACTGTGTATATCGGGACACTACCATAGAACCCCACAATTTACGGGATACCAAACCACCCCTGTCCGCTTGGGCGGTGCATAAAGTTTTTGAAAAAGACCCGGATATGGCATTTTTAAAAGAAATGTACCCCAAACTAAAAAAATATCATCAATGGTGGTACAACAAAAGAGATCATGACCAAGACGGTATTTGCGAATACGGTTCTACGGACGGGACGGCACTAGCGGCAAAATGGGAAAGCGGTATGGATAATGCCATTAGGTTTGATTCGACCCAGATAGTTAAAAACGAAGAAGGCGCATTTTCAATGGATCAAGAAAGTGTTGACCTTAATGCCTACTTGTATGCAGAAAAAATATACCTAGCAGAACTGGCAAAAGCCATAGGTAAACCATCAGATCATGAAACTTATTTAGCCGAAGCGGAGATGCTGAAATCGAAAATTCAATCACAATTTTACAATACAGAAGATGGTTGGTTTTATGATACTGATTTATCCGGCAAAAATTTTATAAAAGGAGCAGGTAGTGAAGGTTGGATTCCCCTTTGGGCAAAAGTAGCTACTCAAGCACAGGCCACTACCATAAAAAACAAGATGATGGACCCCGAAAAGTTTTATGTAAAAGTACCTTTTCAGACCATGTCCAAGGACCATCCAAAGTTTGATCCCATGAACGGTTACTGGAGAGGGCCCAATTGGCTGGATCAATCCTATTTTGGCGTAAAAGGATTAAAAAATTATGGATTTGAAGCCGAAGCGCACAAGGCAACCTTGCAAATATTAGAAGGTGCGGAAGGCGTAATGGAAAAAGGAATTTCAATTCGTGAGAACTATCACCCGTTAACGGGAAAAGGGTTGTATGCCAAAAATTTTAGTTGGAGTGCAGCCCATATCATCATGTTGCTAATGAAAGAATGAAATGAGTTACAAAGATTTACAGATTAGTGCCGATCAAGCGGCAGATTTGGCCTTGGAAAAATATGGAATATCAGGTAAGGCAACGGCACTACCGGGAGAGGTTGATTTTAATTTTAAAATAACCACTGCTAATAAGGGCAACTTTATCTTAAAAATTTCCCGTCCAGATGCAGCTAAGTCATATCTTGATTTTCAACAAAAATTACTGCTTCACGTGGCAAAAAAAGCTGAAAAAGCTCAGTTTCCGCAGGTTGTAACTGATTTAGATGGAAACGTAATGGCAACATTCCCCGACAAGAGCGGAGAGCTACGTATGCTGCGAATGCTTACTTGGATAGATGGCAGGGTTTGGAGTCAGGTAAATCCGCAAACAGATGAACTTCGTCGTAGTTTAGGAGAGCAATGCGGAAAATTAACGCATGCTTTAATGGATTTTGACCATCCCAGTGCTCATCGGGATTTTGAATGGGACGTGGCCCGATCGCTTTGGACCAAACAGTATTTGGATCTTTTTTCTTCAGAAGAAAAAGAGGTTCTCACCTATTTTCAACAACGTTTTCAAGATAAACAATCTGCATACGGTCAGTTAAGAAAAAGTGTGGTCCATAATGATGCAAATGACAACAACGTTATTGTCTCTGAAGATTTACGGCAACCAAAGGTTAAAACGGCCATTGATTTTGGAGATGCCGTATATACGCAAACCATAAACGACTTGGCCGTGGCTTGCGCTTATGCCATTATGCATCACAATAATTCCTTGGATGCCGCCTTGCCTCTTGTTGAAGGTTATCACAATACATTTCCCCTTTTGGAAGAAGAATTGGTTCATCTTTATGATGCCATTGCCATGCGGTTGGTAATTTCAGTAACCAAATCTGCCATAAATAAAATACGTGAGCCAGATAATAGCTACCTGCTCATTAGCGAGAAACCGGCTTGGAAAGTTTTAAGAAAGTGGTATTTGATTCAACCCGATTTCGCCCATTTTAATTTTAGAAAAGCCTGTGGGTTCCAACCCCACCCTAATCAAGAAGCTTTTGATAATTGGGCCAAATCCAATGCTTTTGAACTTTCGCAATTGTTTCCAACGGTAAATAGAACAAAAGCGCACGCCCTAGATTTGAGCGTATCGAGCAAATGGTTGGGGCATCAGCAAGATTTTGAGGATTTAGCTTATTTTGATTTTAAGATAAAACGCTTATTGGCAGAGCATCCAACTTGTATCCCGGCAGGAGGCTACTTGGAACCACGTGCAGTTTACACTTCTCCAGAATATGATCGGGTGGGCAATCACGGAAGGGAAAGTCGTACCATACATCTTGGTCTGGATTTTTGGCTACCAGAAGATACGGCGGTACATACCGTGTTGGATGGAGAAGTAGTAATTGTAGAAAATGATGCCGGATATAAGGAATACGGCGGACTTGTAGTTCTAAAGCATCAAACCAAAGTATTTGAATTCTACACCCTTTATGGACATTTGTCAGTCCAATCGGTCACGAATTTAAAATTGGGTCAAAAACTTAAGAAGGGGGACCGGATAGGTTATCTGGGCAACATTACCGAAAATGGCAATTGGTCGCCTCATTTGCATTTTCAAGTCATGCTTTCCCTTTTGGGAAATAAAACAGATTTCCCCGGTGTAGCATACTATAGAGAATTGGACACATGGAAAAGTATTTGCCCAGACCCCAATAAACTATTCAAATTGGAGAGTTTGTTTCCAATAAAGACCATTTCCAATAAAGAATTGGTACAACAGCGAAAAAAACATTTAGGAAAAAGTCTAAGTTTAAGCTACAAAGTGCCTTTAAAAATGGTACGGGGAGCAGGTCAGTACCTTATTGACCAAAACGGAAACAAATATTTGGACACGGTAAACAATGTAGCCCATGTGGGACACGAGCATCCAGATGTGGTTAAAGCCGGCCAGGAACAAATGGACCTACTCAACACCAATTCCAGATATCTGCATGAAAACATCATGGAATTGGCCCAGTCACTTTTGGAAACCCTGCCCAAAGAATTGAGCGTGCTACATTTTGTGAACTCGGGCAGCGAAGCTAATGAATTGGCCATACGAATGGTAAAAGCTGTTACAGGGCAGCAAGATATCATTGCTTCGGAAGTAGGGTATCATGGCAATTCCAATATGTGTATTGATATAAGCTCGTACAAGTTTGATGGCAAAGGTGGCCATGGTGCACCAGAACATACCCATATTTTTCCGCTACCAGACACTTTTAGAGGAAAATATAGAGGAAAGGATACTGGGTCAAAATATGCGGAAGAAGTTAAAAACCAAGTCAATGCTATTCATGCAAAAGGAAGAAATGTAGGTGCACTAATTGTGGAACCCATTATTAGTTGTGGTGGGCAAATAGAACTACCGGAAGGCTTTTTGCCCAAAGCCTATGAACATATTAGAAATGCTGGCGGACTTTGTATTTCCGATGAAGTACAGGTAGGATGTGGAAGACCCGGCAAAACATTTTGGGGCTTTCAGCTGTACAATGTTGTTCCAGATATTGTCACCATTGGAAAACCGCTGGGTAACGGACACCCTTTGGCGGCGGTGGCTTGCACGGCGACGGTAGCGGAAAAGTTTGCCAATGGTATGGAGTACTTTAATACGTTTGGGGGCAATCCAGTGTCTTGCGCAATTGGCACAGCAGTCTTAAAAGCCGTGAAAAACGAAAAATTACAAGAAAACGCCCTAACCGTTGGCACTTTTTTAAAGAAGCATTTGCAAAAGTTGGCAGAGCAGTTCCCCATTATTGGAGATGTGCGCGGGCAAGGTCTCTTTCTTGGTTTTGAATTGGTGGATGCCGACTTGAATCCATTGGCCGCCCAAACAGATTATTTGATCAACCGAATGAAAGATCATGGTATTTTAATGAGCAGTGATGGCCCGGACCATAATGTTTTGAAAATAAAACCCCCAATGGTCTTTACCCAAACCAATGCGGAAGAACTGGTTCTGTACTTAGAAAAAATACTGAGAGAGGATTTTATGCAACCATACCAACACTAAGACGTAATGAATTTAAAATATATCTATATCGCGATTATGGGTGTCTGCCTGTTGGGGTGCCAACCGACCGAACTTCCAAAAATCGGGGAGCAGGTCAACCATTTTGATCATACTATTTTTGAGGAAAATAAACTACCGCCAAAATCCAGCTTTTTTGGTTTTGAATCCCGATCTGTAGCTCAAAAGGAAGACTCCAAACGATTCTTGGATTTAAATGGAGAATGGAAATTCCACTTTGTAAAAGATCCCAAAAAAAGACCATTTACTTTTCATAACACTTCTTTTGATGACAGTAATTGGAACGTTATTCCAGTGCCTTCCAATTGGGAAGTAGAAGGCTATGACCATCCTATTTATTTGGATGAACGCTATCCGTTTGATACCAAATGGCCCAATGCACCTACCGATTATAATCCCGTAGGCACCTATAGAAAAGAGATAGAATTAGCCGCTGATTTTTTATCGGAAGATGTGATTTTACACTTTGAGGCTGCAAAATCCGCCATGTATGTTTACGTAAACGGCAAGTATGTTGGGTATTCCCAGGGCAGTAAGACCCCTGCGGAATTCAATGTTTCCAAATATGTTACCGAGGGCAAAAATGTAATTGCCTTGCAAATGTTCCGCTGGAGCGATGCTAGTTATCTGGAAAGTCAGGACATGTTACGTATGAGCGGTATTGAACGCGGGGTTTACCTCTATACCCAACCAAAGGTTTATATAAAAGACCATTATGCATACACCAATTTGGACGATTCTTATACGGATGGTATTCTAGTAGATACTTTATGGCTTCAAAACAATTCCGATAAAAGAGCAACCAGAACCCTCACTTTTAAAATATCGAATGGAGAAGCCTCAGCGTTGGAAACCAAACGCACTGTTGAAGTCCCCGAAGGGAAAACAATCCCCGTAACTTTCAATAAGGTTATAAAAAATGTTAAAAAGTGGTCTGCAGAGCTTCCCCAATTGTATCAACTCAAGATTGCTGTGGAAGATGCAGTTCAACCTAAGAACAACCAGCATATTATTTCCAATATTGGCTTTAGACGGGTTGAAATCAAAGACGGACGAGTGCTATTTAACGGAAAGCCCATACAGATAAAAGGCGTAAACCGGCACGAAACGGACCCTTTTACCGGTCATGTAGTTTCTAAAGCGAGCATGGAGAAGGACATTAGATTAATGAAACAAAACAATATCAATGCAGTTCGGAGTTCCCACTACCCCAATGATCCATATTGGTTAGATCTTTGTGATAAATATGGACTTTATGTGGTGGATGAAGCAAATATTGAAAGTCACCCCTTGGCCATACATGAAACCACTCAAATAGGCAACGAGATGAGCTGGTTGCCCGCACATATGGCAAGAATAGAGCGCATGTACTATAGGGATAGGAACCACCCTTCTATTTATTCCTGGTCTTTGGGAAATGAAGCTGGTGAAGGCGAAATATTCAAAACAATCTACGAATGGCTAAAGAAGAAAGAGGACAATCGAATTGTTCAGTACGAACCGGCCAAGAAGGAAAGCTACACAGATATTTACTGTCCTATGTACCCCAAGCCAGAGTATCTTATCAAGCATGGAGAATCCAAATCGGACAAACCCTCGATCATGATAGAATACGCACATGCGATGGGCAATTCCGTAGGCAATCTTCAAGATTATTGGAACATCATTGAAAAGTACCCCAACCTACAAGGTGGATATATTTGGGATTGGGTAGATCAAAGTTTGGAATATAAAGACGAGAATGGAAAACCATATTTGGCATATGGGCACGATTATCATCCAGATTTGCCAACAGATGGCAACTTTTTGAATAATGGCCTGGTAGATCCATACCGAAACCCCCATCCACATCTTACCGAAGTAAAAAAAGTCTATGAGCCAGTACAGTTCAACTATTTAGGGAACGATGTACTGGAGATAGTGAACAAGAATCTGTTTGCGGACTTCTCGGACAAAACCATTAGAATTCGTTTGTTGGAAGATGGTGAAACCGTCTATGAAGAAACGGGTGTAACAATAGAACTTCCCGCACAAACTAAAAAAGAGATACGCTTACAAAACCTACCTAGAAGCTGGAAGGTTAATAGTGAATACATTTTAGAGGCGAGCTTGTTACAAGATGCGCCTATGGCGTTTTTGGAGAAAGGGTTTGAAATAGGATGGGATCAATTTGTATTGCAACAAGGAAAAGCCTCCTCGCCGAAAAACATAGCTGATAATACATTTACAATAGAAACTTTGGAAGGAAGCATTGAGGTAACCAACAAAATAGTTTCATTAAAATTAGATGCAGAGAAAGGCGATATTATTTCTTGGAAATTTCATGGACAAACCATAACCAAAATGCCAATACAACCTAACTTTTGGCGACCACCAACCGATAACGATCTGGGCAATGGAATGGATAAATGGGCAAAAATATGGCAAGATGCCAGCTATAATCTTAAACCTGAGTTGATAGAGCAACCAAAAGTCAGTGAAAATTCGGTTTCATATACAATGCAATATCATTTGCCGGAAGACCAAGCGGAAATTAAAATTAAATATGAGTTAATGACCAACGGAAGTTTACGGTTAAAGTATTTGTTTTTGCCAAAAGGAAAAGACTTGCCCAGTATTCCAAGACTGGGGCTTTATGCTACATTACCCAAAAATTTCACTACGGTCTCTTGGTATGGCAAAGGGCCAGAAGAAGGATATTGGGATAGACAAACCGGACTCAAAACCAGAACTTATTCTGGGAAAATAGTAGATCAATTTCACCGTTACTCCAGACCACAGGAAACAGGGAACAAAACAGCTGTTAGATGGATGAAACTCTATACAGATTCACTTTCTTTAAAAGTAGTCGGCGATACGCTGTTAAATTCCAGTGTTTGGCCGTTTGCGATGAAAGAGTTGGATTTTGACTCCAGTACAGATGGGGCAGCATCGGCATCTGGTTTAGTACCGGTTACCAAAAAGCATGGTGCCGACATCAAAATTGGTGAAACTGTTCAATGGAATATAGACTATTTGCAAATGGGTGTTGGTGGTGATAACTCTTGGGGTGCTGCAGTACATGAAGAGTATAAAATCAAACCCAAGAACTATGATTATTCTATTGTGATAATACCTTCATTAAGAAAATAAAAGACTGTGGGTGCACTACAATTAATAAAAAAACCACTGATCTCTCAGTGGTTTCCCTTGTTTAATTATTGGTGTAATTTACTTCAAAACAATCATCTGTTGATGAGCAATAAGCCCTATGGATGATTTATTTTTCTTATGAGCCATTCTTGGAGCGCTCCAAAATTTTGGAAAGCAGCATCAATTTTAGCTGTGAAAAGTTTTTTAAGTGCTCCATGTAGCCATCTCTATTTTTCTCATGGGTATTCAAGTAATAAGCGTCACATTCCAAGGTATCGCATTCTATGGCGTTTGCCATATTACGTTCATATCGGTACAGGTTTCCCAATTTAAGTTGGTTTTCCCTTTGCACGTTCAACAATCGCTGTTGCATTGATGCATTTCCCAATAATTGCTTTTCCATTTGGATCAGATATTGTAATTCTTCATTGATCATCTCCATGTTTTCCGTCCAATTGTTTATTTCCAGTTTATCCTTTTTACTAAGAATATTGTTTATGGATTCATGAAAATACGGCTTGCTTACTTGTTTCATATTACCATATTTATGTTTATGGGTTCGTTTTCTTGCTCAATACTCTCAATGGTCAATCGTTGAACGCCCGAGGGGAACTCCCATAAATAGGTGTCTCCTTCGGCATATCCTATGACCGATGCCCCCATCGGGGTCAAAATGGAAATATGATTGTTCCTAACATCATTTTTGCTAGGCACTACCAATTTGAATTTCTTGTGCCATCCGTTTTCGGAGGTGATCGTGACCCATGAATTGAAGCGAATAACATCTTCAGGCATATCCTCTCCATCCAAAATCTGTGCGGATTCCATCTCCTCTTTGAGTTTTCTCACAGATCTTTTAAAAGTATTGTCCTTATGATATCCTGTAAGGTTTATCAATCTTTTAAGAAGAACATATTCCTTTTTTTCAATTACCAAACTTCCATATTTCATTGTGTCATTTTTAAAAAATTATAGTTTCCACCTCGGTACCGGTTACCTTTAAATCTGTTCCATTAAGGGAAAATACCTCTTTGGACATACGCTTCTTCAAGGCGTTCTATGGCAATTACAAAAGCAGCAGTACGCATATCTATCTTCTGCGTTTTTGTTTTTTGCATAACCTTGTTGAAGGATTCCCTCATCTTCTTCTCCAGCTTCTCCAGTACCTCATCCAGTTGCCATATCTCACCGTTTCGGTTTTGCAACCATTCAAAATAACTACCGATCACACCACCGGAGTTACATAGAATGTCAGGGATAATGTCAACACCGTTTTCCAATAGGATTTCTTCGGCTTTAACATCTGTAGGACCATTTGCCCCTTCTGCTATCAAGCTTGCTTTAATTTGAGGTGCATTCTTTACCGTAATCTGGTTACCAAGAGCTGCAGGGATACAAATATCACAGTCCAACCCAAAGAAGTCGGCGTTATCCAAAGGGCTTCCTCCTGCAAATCCTAAAATGCTTCCTTTGTTTGCCCTGGCATAGTCCAAAAGTTGCTCAGGGTGAATACCAGACTCGTTATGGATGCTTCCATAGGCATCTTGTACGGCTGTAAGTATCGCACCTTCTTCATGTAAAAAATGAGAAGCCCAATATCCCACATTACCAAAACCTTGCACTATGAACTTTTTCCCTTTTAAAGGAATATTCTTGTGTTCTGCCCAAAACTTAATAGTTAAGAAAACACCATATCCGGTAGCTCTATCCCTACCTTCGGAACCACCTGCTCCGATCGGTTTACCCGTTACCACGTGTAAATTCTTTGACCGTTCGTTGGGAGATTTTGTGGACATATAGGTATCCAAAATCCAAGCCATGGTCTGTGGATTTGTGTTTACATCCGGGGCGGGAATATCCAGTTCTGGTCCAATATTATCACCTAGGGCGTAAGTAAACCTTCTGGTTATACGTTGTAGCTCATCTTGAGAATACTTGGTTGGATCCAACTGTATTCCACCTTTGGCTCCACCATAGGGCAATCCTGCCAAAGAGGTCTTCCATGTCATCCACATGGCCAAGGCCCTTGCTGCATCGATATCCACTGTTGGGTGGTAACGCAAACCACCTTTGTAAGGCCCCAGGGCATTGTTGTGCTGTACACGGTAGCCCGTAAAAATCTCCACTTCCCCGTTATCCATACGTACCGGAAAATGTACCACAAATTCATTGTTGGTCACTTCAAGAATCTTTCTAATATTCTTGTTCAAGTCTATAATGTCAGCGGCATTGTTGAATTGACGCATAACATTATCCAACATTCCCTGCTTTTTTTGCTTCTTTTTTGATGTTAACGTTGTTGTCATATTTAATTTACTAAGAGTACTTTAAACCTTCTTGTTTTTGATTATTAATACATTTCATCCGACATCATTATGGTAGGTTCTTTAGTATCTTCCATAAAATGATGGTATTCGTTGCACAGACTTATCTGATCCCTTTTCTTGCTCAAAGAGCAATACGATTTATGAATACAGGTCGAGCATAGGCTGCGTACAAATTTATTCATTAGAATATTGATTTAAGTTGTATTTGTCTTTTTGTGATGGAAATAAGTTATGATGGACATATTTTTTCCTGACCCGTAGATTCCATAATTATTTTTGGCCGTCACGTCAGGTTTATATTTATCTTTAAACCTTGGGGTTGTGTTTTACTGAGATCCTATCATTGCTACCGCTTTTAATTTACCGTCCGAGATAATTTGGCAACTATATGGCAAAGGGTATGCCTTTTAAAAACAAAAAAAACTTTTTTTGTTTAAAAGGCTAATAATCAATAATTTAACTCAACAAAGAATACTAAAAAATAAATACGGAGCGGTCAATTTTTAACCGATTGGTCAAAAGCTATCCGATCAATCCAACTTGTCGCGAAGTGTTTTTCGGGTAATCTGTAGGATTTCTGCTGCTTTGGTCTTGTTCCCTTTGGTATGTACCAGCACTTTTTGGATATACTTTTTCTCCATTTCTTTTAATGACATCAATTCATCTTCTGGAAAATGTATTTCGTATTTTAAATAATCCGGCAGGTCTTTTACATTAATGTGACCATCTGCCATAATAACGGCGCGTTGGATTACATTTTCAAGTTCTCGAATATTTCCGGGCCAATCATATCGTTCCAGTACCTGTAAAGCATCAGGATTAATGCGCAATAAACGATCTCTATATTCGATCCCGTACTTATGCAGGAACTTGTCCACCAACAAAGGGATATCGGATTTCCTATCACGAAGCGGAGGCACGTTGATCTCAACAACGGTCAAACGATAATATAAATCTTCTCTAAAGTTCTTTTTTCTGATCTCTTCCAACAGGTCCACATTCGTGGCGGCAATAATTCGTAGTTCAACTTTTTCAACGGTCCGGGAGCCTACTTTTGTAATCTCCTTTTCCTGTAATGCTCGCAACAGTTTAGCTTGTACATCCAAACTAGCCGTTCCTATTTCATCCAGAAAGAGTGTTCCGCCCGATGCTGCCTGAAAAAATCCATCCCTATTTTGGTCGGCTCCTGTAAAAGCGCCTTTTGTGTAACCGAACAGTTCCGCTTCTTGAAGATTTTCTGGAATAGCTCCACAGTTTACGGCCACAAAAGGTTTTTTGGCATACTTGCCCAAATAATGGATCGCTCTGGCCACCAATTCCTTTCCCGTACCGCTTTCCCCATTGATCAAAACAGTCGCTCTATTGTCCTTTACCCTGTCCACTACGGTTCGAACCTGATTAAAGGTCTTGGATTCCCCTACCATTTCTTTGAAATGGGTATCTGTAGAAACTCTAGTTATTGTGGGCGTGGATTTCTCGGTTTTACGTCCTTGGGACAAAGCTTTGTCCACCGCAATTTTAAGTTCCTCTTTGGTGAACGGTTTTGTTAAATAATCCATGGCTCCCGATTTGAGCACTTCCAAAGCTCCATCTACAGAGGGGTAGCCCGTAACTACCAATTTTGGCGTATTTGGGTAATGCTCGTTGGCGAATTTCAGCAATTGAATTCCATCCACCTCGGGCATTTGTATATCCGTTATTAAAAGATCTATAGGTGTATCCTTTAAAATAAAAACGGCCTCCTTGACAGAAATCGCTTTAAAAACATGGAAATTTAGGTCTTTGAGCCTTCTTGACAGAAGTTCCAATATCCCAATATCATCATCTACGACCAGAATGTTTTCTTTATGCAATGGCATATATTTAATTTGGAAACTCTATGGTAAAAATAGTGCCTTTTGGTTTATTGGGCCTATGGACAATGGTGCCTTTGTAACTTTTAATAATGCCGTGCACCACGCTTAATCCCAGACCTGTGCCTTCTCCTACTGGCTTAGTGGTATAAAAAGGCTCAAAAATCTTATTTTCGTTGCCCGGGGATATTCCCTCACCCTGATCAATTATATTGATAATAGTATTATTGGCCTTACCTAGCAGTTCTATTTTGATTTCGCCTTGTGCCGGTGAATAATAAGCTGCGTTCATTATCAAATTGAACAATACCTGTGTCAATTGCACAGTATTGGCACGTATTTGTAAGTTGTCATCTTCAAAAGATGTAATAATCTTTAATTGTTTTGCCCTGAGCGATGGCCCCATTAAACGCACAACTCCTTCTATTACCTTTTTCAGGTCAACCGGTTCCATCTGTTCAGGCATTTCGCAGGTAAAAAACATTAATTTCTTAACGATTTCACGGCTAAAAATGGCATTATCCATTATTTTTTGAAGGTCTCTTTTGGTCCGCGCGTTCGTTGCTTCATCCATTAATAGTTCTGCGAACCCTAAAATATTGGCCAAAGGAGTGTTAAGTTCATGTGCTATCCCGGCCGTAATCTCTCCCATAATATGCAGGCGATCACTGCGCTCCATCTGTCTTTTGGTCTCCTGCTCGGCATCATGAATTTGTTTGCGCTCAATAAAATTGCCTACGGCTAAACACACGTTTTTAAGCAAAGTTTGTTCTTCTTCCAGAAAATCGGTCATCTTATATTTTGATGAAGGATATCCAACAGAAATAGTCCCTTCCACTTTATTAAAGACAATTACGTTGCCGGTAAGGCACACCATATTTTCATTGAATCCGATTGTCTGTGCTTGATATGCTCCAATAGATAATTTGGTCTCAGCATCGTCCATAAATTGCCAACCTTTTTTTAAACAATAGGCAATGGCTTCCAAAGAAGTGTTGAGCTCATCGTATCCAGAATTCACAATAATAGAAGTTACCTCGTAGAGGCAGGTCAATTCCTTTACCCGTTCCTTTAATTTTTGTTCCGTATTTATCATGGGCAACTACTTAAGACCGTAAAGTTAACAGGGTTTATACTGAGATACGCTATAACTGCAAAAAATAACTGGTCACTAGTTCACCTTTAAGCACATTACAAGGTAACTCATATGGCTTCAAATGCTAATGCCCGGTATTTCTACCGGGCAAACAACTTAAACGAACTAAACAAGACTAACATGTGTTATTCTAAAACTACATGATAGTATTCCTTTGGTTGATTCATATCTGCTCCCAGCAATTCTGCAGCAATTTTTGCTACGTCTTCCAAGAACATATTTTCTATAAGCACCTCTTTTTCAAGACCTTTTCCGTATCCTACAAAACCGGTAGCTATATCGTGAAAGTTAGGGTAATGGCCATGTTTTCCTCCTCTTTTGGCACTAATGAACGGGCCATCACCATCATTTGAGAAAAAATAGCCTTTTTTACCACTTAGTGCCAAAACAGCGTTAGGGTCTCCTCCCCTTTTGGCAATTTTATCCCTTTCTATTATCTCAAAGGTCGATCTTTCTTCTATAGGCAATTGGCTGAATGCCTTCCTGATCTGGTCTATCATTTTTTTGTCCTTTGGATCTTTTAAATGGAGAAAGGTAGATCCTCCTGCTGAGTAAAACCATGCTTTTGGATTTTCTCTATTATAGATTCCCATTTTGGCCAAAAGTACATTGGGCGCTATTTGTGAATGTACATCCACAAAACCATGGTCACCGGTAACGATAATGGTGGTTTTATCTTCAATCCCGGCTTTTTGTAGTGCATCACGTATTATCCCAATAGCATTATCTGCTCCTGCAATCGCCTTTTGTACATCTAAACCTTTGCGACCTACTTTGTGCTGTGCCCCATCGGTAATGGGTAAGTGAATGGTTAATAGATTGGGTTTGTATTGGCGTAAAATATAACCAGCTATCCTTGCCAGATTTTGGTCCATGGATAGAGAGGTTAGATTGTAATCGTTTATTTCCAATGTTCCGGTTGCATTTTTTACCACTTCTTCAAACAATCCTTTAGGATTTGCTTTTTCTGAGGTGGCCATTCTTCTGTCCATAGGATTTGTAAAGGACCAAAACTCAGGAATATTGTAGTCGATATAGTTGGCATTGACAGAAATTGGCCAAGAAACTGCAGCCGTGGTCAACCCCTTTTCTTTAGCGGCTTGCCACAAGGTTTTTGCCTTGATTTCTTTAAAATCATAGACCCATCCTCCGGAGCTGCCGTTATCGTTCATTTTTGTATTGTAATAGATACCATGCTCTTCTGGAGTTGTACCTGTTATAAGAGTGGTATGCGATGGATAGGTTACCGTTGGGAATATACCTGTAACTTCTTTTGCGGCAACACCTTTACTTACCATTTCTTGGAGGTTTGGTGTTGGCATGGTATTGTCCAGATAAAACTCTGAACGAAATCCATCAATACTTATAATAATTACGTGCTCTGGCTTAGTTTGGGCATTTAGGGTCACTACAAATAGCAACCCCAATACCTTAATTATATTATTGAAACGGAACAACATCTTCGGTAGATTTATTGTTAACGATAACTTTATTCATATCAAATGCTACGGTCACGTTTCCTGTGGCTTCATCAACCATGAAATCGTCCAAACCTGAATTCAATGGGATAAAACTTGGAATTACGGCCTGTGTGAAAGATTCGTCCACATTAGGATTGTTCAACTGCTCTGTTTGGGAAACCGGGAAACGAATGCCTAAATCATTCATTCTTCTACCTTCACTAATAAATATTTCCTGTCTTAGTAAATAGGTGAGGTACAACATTTCGTCCACAGAACTAGCTGCTTCAATATCCTCTATGGTAACCTTAGTTCCAGAAACGGTATATACTGGAATAAACCCGGCCTGACGGTCCAATACTAAATCATTTTCGAATTCTGAACCGGCATCTGCACGCACGGCTACAGCGGTAAGTGGATAGTCTGTTCTGTTTGTTCCGTTGCGCAGTTCCCTAGTATCATCAATCTGTGCCACGGGTCTTGCTGCAACCACATCCAATAGATCCAACGCAGTAGCTTTTGCGCTGACCACATTATTTTCTGCCAAATAGGCTTCCATCAAAATTAGGAACGCCTCTTCTGCCTTTGCCAAACTAATTGGTTTTTGGTCTGCTACCGCGGTGCCCTGATCGTAATATTTAGGGTCTAGGTAATCCAACCTTGGCAGTGGTGCAAATCTATTTTGCATACTGGTAAATGTGGCATTCTGCATCTCGTTCACCACTCCGTTTTCACCATCAAAACCAATGGTGAACAAAAATGATTCATCCGCAGTCAAAGATTCGGCAATGGTTTTTGCATTGGTCAAATCCCCTAAACGATAATATGCCCTGGCTTGGAACATTTTAAATGCGTTGATATGGTTTGCATCTGTGGCCATATCGATTGCATCTTCAAACTCCTCGATGGCCCCGTTCAACAAAGTTTTCCAATCCGATACGGTCCCCAAGGACTCCATTGGCAGGCCTACAAAGTTCTCCCCTCCCAATAGAAAGGCGAAACCTTTGCAAAAGTGCATGTAAGCAATGTTTTCTTGGCTTACATTTTCGTCCGCTACGGCTACGGTCTCCAATCCGTAGGTTGCCATTTCCCTTAATCTACCTATTTCTTGTTGCAGGTCGTTTACATCAATATCTGTATAAGCGATTTGTGGAATATCAAAAACCTTGCTGTAAAGGGTGTAGTTATTAAAGTAATTATCCGATGTCATTTCAGTATTGATCAATACCGAATTCATGGTAATCGCCAATTGTCTTTCCAGACCTTTTACCCAACTTTTTGTCGGATCTGGCGTATTTAAATAAATATCCTCGGTTACATTGGGGTTGTCAACACATGCTCCCAATAGCATTACGGACAAAACCGCTGTTATTATTCTTGTTTTCATTTTTTCGTAATTCAGGAATTATTTAAAGTTGATTCTAAGTGAGGTTAAAAACTGTCGTGGTGCAGAATAGGTAGCATAAGAAATACCACCGGTAGATGCTCCTCCTTGGCCAGTTGCAGCACCACTGATCGTTGCTTCTGGATCAAATGATGATGACGTAAAGTTCAATGGGTTTACTACGTTTACCCCAAAAACAACATTGCTGAATACTGTGCTGGATTTTGGTCTAAGTGTATAGCTCATTCCTATATCCCTAACTTTTAAAAAGTCGGTCTTCTCTGTAAATCTGTCCGTAAAATTCAACCAGTTAGAGCGGCCGTTGGCTTCAATTTCAGCAGCTGGTATTTTATCTTCCGATGCTCCATATAAAAACCTGAACTGTTGATCAAAACTGTTGGCAAAACCTCCTTTTTGATAACTTCCGTTCGCGTAAAAAGAGAAGCTACCATAGTTAAAAGTCAGCCCAAGGTTTCCGTAGAAATCTGGCAATGTAGTACCTAAATACGACTGAGCTTCGGTACTTTCCAATACACCATTTTCATTAAACGTTCCTCGATTACCTCTTATGTAACCCACTGGAAATCCTTCTTCAACAACAGTTTGTATGGTTCTCGCACTGAATCCGTTAATGTTGAAAGGTGCAATACCGCCCGAGTTTACCACTTCGTTATCCAAGGTATTAACGGAAACATTTAGTCTCAAAGAGCTCTTATCTGTTCTGATTGGTTCTACCACAGCACTAATTTCCCATCCTTTATTTTCAATCTCACCTACATTGTACAACTGGCTTTGGTCGAATCCGGTCGATGGTGTCGGAGGCACGTAGAATAGGGCATCTTCTGTTTTTGCACTATATCTGGATACGGATAGGTTGACTCGGTTCGCAAACATTGCCAAATCCAAACCAGCTTCGTAGGTCGTAGTTTTTTCCGGTTTTAGATCGTCGTTCCCCGGGTTTGCGAAAAATGCGGCCTGCTCTCCCTGAAAACCATTAAAAGCAACTGTTCTTTCGTTTACAAATGCTGGTGGCAAGTTGCCCGCAACACCATAACTACCCCTAACTCTTAAGGAGTTTAACCAATCTACACCCGACAAAAATTCTTCTGAACTTGGCAAGTAAGAGAATCCTATCTTAGGGTAAAACTGTGTACCAATATTGTCTCCAAAAGATGGGTTCCTATCTCCCCTCACACCTAGATCAAAGAACAGTTTATCTTTATAACCAATATTTTCTTGCAGATATACACCGTAGTTCAATACTTCGGTTAAATACTCATCACTAGTTTTAATGGCTGCATCGCTTATGGTTCTTGCGCCATCTCTGATATTGGTTCCCACAAATCTGATTTGATGGTCCTTGTTTCTAAATAGCTGTCCACCAAAAGTGGTAATTAAACTAAAATCGCCTAAATCCCATTTGTGCTGTCCTGTGAATTCCAAGGTAATACCAAAGTATTTTCTATCCACATTGGTGATACTACCTTCATCATTTACCGGAGCTTGAGTAGTATGAGAAAGGTATTCGTTGGTCTGAACATTCTTATCTGACTGGACTCTGTAATCGATACCTCCTGTAAATTTAAACTCCAAATTGTCCCATGGCATATATTTAAATGACTGTGAAGTGGTAAAACGATTTACATTGATCTCGTTATCCTGTAATTCTTCCGCTTTGTGGGCAAATGCTTTGATCTCTTCAAATTCCGCAGCTGTCATCTCGTCCAATCGGTTATTGAACCCTTTTAAAATAGACGAACCACTTTCTGCAAACCAAAGTCCTGTATATCCACCTTGATTTCCGTTTCGGTTACGGTTGTATTGATTGTTCACAAAAATGAAGGAACTGTTGTACACTACTTTTTCGCCTAATTGCGCTTTAAATCCTGTACTGAAATCAATTTTTCTATTGGAGTTGTTGTTGGCATATTGAGAACCTTCATTGTCCAAATAATTTCCAGAAAAACTATATCCAAAACCATTGTTCCCGCCATTTAGTCCCACATGGTACTTTTGGAACAATCCTGTTTGGAACAACAAATCCTTACTTCTATCAAAATATAGATAATCGGTGGTCGGAGTTTCAATACCTGTTTGTACTTCCAAGGTTACTTTGGTTCCTTGCGCCGTACCTTTTTTGGTGAATATCTGGATTACTCCGTTGGCTGCATCGGAACCGTATAAAGTTGTGGCGGCACCACCATTGATATATTCGATACGCTCAATGTTGTCCATAGGGATATCTGCAATGGAACTAATGGCCGCACCTTGTGCACTACCTCCACCCAAAGCACTTCTTGTGTTTAGGTTATCCATTCGTACACCATCAATATAAAATATGGGCGTAGAGCTTAAGAAAGCCGAATTAACACCTCTCACTCTCATCAAAGACGAGGCACCTGCTTGTCCACCAGTAAGGTTTATCTGGGCGTTGGGCAATTTTGCCGAAAGCAATTGATCTATACGTTGAGATGGAATGTCTTCCAGTTCTTCTGCCTTCAAGACCTCGACCTTACTGGAAATCCTTTTCTTGTTGATACCGGCACCTTGTCCCGTTACAACCACCTCATCCAATTCTGAAAGACTAGGCTGCATTGTAATGTTCAATGGGCTTGCATCGGTAACCGAAACGGTTTGGCTTTCAAAACCTACATGGGAAAATAAAATTGACGCTGGAAGATTATCTACAGTGATGGTGAAATTACCGTCCCAATCTGTCATTGTTCCGTTTTTGGTTCCTTTTACTACCAACGAAACACCTGGAAGGGGACTGCCCATATCATCGACCACCGCACCGCTAACATTAACTTGTTGTTGTACGGCCATTGGCACTTTTACCAAAATACCGTTATGGGTTTTTTTGAATTTTAATCCAGTTTTGTTTTCTAAGGAAGCTAAAACCTGATCTAAGGAAGCATTGTTCAATGCGATACTGACTTTAATATCAGTCAAGGTTTTATTTTTTGCATAAATAAAACTAACGGCCAATTCTTCCTCGATAAGGTGAAATACATCTTCTACATTCTCTTGGGAAATATTGAGGTTCATGGTTTTATTGAACCAATCAATTTCTGAGTGTTCAAAATTTGAGGCCCAATTGGTTTGCATGGATAGCAATAGGACCAACAGTACTAATTTTCTCATTTTTTAATATTGTACTAAGTGTTACTTTGGTTTGTTATATTCTCTTTAATTGTTTTCATGGCATTGGCCACGTGCTGCTCGACCGTGCGATAAGAGATTCCCAATAATTCTGCTATCTCCTTGTATTTGAAACCTTCTATTCTACTCATTTCGAATACGCGCCTAGAGCGTTGGGGGACTTTAGCAAGAACCATTGCAATCTTTTTTTGATTTATTCGATTTTGTTCTTGATCTATTAATTCATCTTCATAACTGGGTTGTTGTAAATTCGATACTCTCGGATAGTCATAGAATCGGTCCATTAAACGTTCGGATTTAGCTGTCCGCAACAACTTGTTCCGAGCCATTATGTACATGTAGGCCTTTGGCTGTTCAATGTTTTCCAATTGATGACGTTTACTCCACAAATCGATAAATACATCGGCTACTTTCTCCTCGACTATGAGATTGTTCTCCTCGAACATGCTACCAAATCTGCATAGTGGTCTGTAAAATTTTTGATGCAAAACCATCAAAGCGTCGTATTTACCTTTGGCCAATTGCTGAAACAATTGGTATTCCATGGAGTTTGCTACGGGTTTGGATTTTTCGGAACTAGTTTTCATTTCTCTTGATCAAATATTCTCTATTCCCTATACTATCAATCTCAAATCCGGTTATAAACTCAATGGATTCTATAAATTCATTAATTCGTTTGCCCTTAAAAGTTCCTGCCAATGCTTTTTGGGCTATTACGGTATCTGGGCAAGTAAACTTTACACCGTAGTAATTGTTTATTTTTGGAAGCAAGCGTGCTATACTTTCTCCACGTAGCTCCAAGGTTTCCTGTTTCCAGGCCAATATCTCATCTACCTCAAATCGGGTTTTATCTATATTTTTTGAAGTTGGATTATAAATTATCTGTTCGTTGGGCTTTAGGGTAAGGTTCATCCCATTTTCAGGAATCAGTACCTCTACCCTGCCCGTTTCGAGTGATACCGTTTTTAGATGCTGCTTGGTATTCACATTAAACCGGGTTCCCAAAACCCTTATCTGAACATCATCGGTCAAAACCTTAAAGGGAGATTCTTTTTTATGGGTAATATCAAAATATGCCTCACCGTAAAGGTTGACCGACCTATTTTCAGAGAAATTCTCCGAGTAGCTGATTTGGCTATCCCCATTAAGAATAACTGTAGAGCTATCCGGTAATTGAAGTGTTAAACGTTCTCCCTCCCCTGTTCTAAATGTTTTAATGGAATCTTGAAAGAAAGCTCCAAAAACAAACAACCCGGTAATAATGGTTGCAGCAAATGCCAAGGAAATCTGCTTTACTCTTATTGGCAATATGCCAAAGTGCTTTCTTTTTTTACTTGGCCGCGGTTCTGTATATTCTAAGTTTTCGTAGGCTACAGGATAATTATCCCAGATTTCTTTAAAAGTGGTATATGCCTTTTTAAGGTCGTCATTTAAGCTTAGTTCTAGCTCGAACAAAAATCGCTCTTCGTCGTTACCTTCTCCTGCCAAATATTTGGCACATGCTTCTTCTAACTTTTCTTGTCTCATATAATCGCCCTTCTAAATGGGCTTTGTAATTAAGAGACGTGAAATTGGGAAATCCCGTATTGAACAATTTCAAGAAAATGTTAGCAAAAATTGAACTAATTGTTAGCTGATATTATCCGTTATACGCAATAGTTTGGCGTACAATCAATTGTACTCTTTTCTCTTTGGGGGATCCAAAATCAAAACACCGGCCAAGGTTTATCCTATTATGATTTTCTATTGTTACGTGCAAATTTTATAAGCTTGCATAATGCCTGAACAAAATCTTAATTCTCTTAAGATTGACCGTGATAACCCAGCACCATTGCATCTTCAAGTTGAATTGAAATTCAAACCGTTCAAAATTATACTGGAACACATAATCCCCTTCTAATTTTAATTCAACAAAGCATCTTCGGTTTTCACAAAAATCCTATTGTGTCCAAATAATGTAGATGTTTTGTAAATGACGTATATGCTTTTGTAGATACTGTGTAATCGATTAAAAGCTGTCAAACCTATTAAAAACACCCATTTTTGCAGAACATTTTAAGTTGGGTTAAAACGGTATCATTTTGGGGTAAATTTTTGTGGTACGCATGCCCTTTTCTAATAGCTTTTACCCGTTTGCATGCATCATTTCTACTTTGGGGAGCATTTTTTTTATCATACCCAAGGAATAGTAACCATGAACAGCAAAAACTTAAAATCTGTATTATTTAAAAAACTTTTTGAAGAAAATTTAACTTGTTATGAAACTCTTATCAGTAGCAATCACATTTTTAATTGCTTCGTTTGCAACAGTGGCACAAACCAATCAAAAATACATTGAGGTTGCCGGAACAGCAGATTACCGTAAACAGGTAGCACATTTTGAAGCAGTATTTACAATTAATGCAACCCCTAGATACTCTTACAATGATGAGCAACCGCCTACAATGGAAGACCTACAAAAACGCTTTCTCTTAAAGGCTACTGAAATGGGTCTGGAAAAAAATCAAATCCAACTGATTACTGATGAAAAACGTGCAGAACTAAAAATGCTTAAAAGTGAAAATACCCAGTCCTATGTGGTTGAAACTACCAATGAAAACGAAGTATTGGGCATTATATCGTTACAAGATATGGGGGCTTGGATATATAAATTCCGTGAAAAAGTAACCTATAAACCATTTGCCAACAAAGAAAAAATTATTGCCTTAGCACTAAAGGATGCTCGCGAGAATGCCAATGTGGTCGCAAAAGCAATGAATGTGCGTGTTGGAGAAATACTAAGCATTACAGATCATTACTATGAGGACCAGCTCGAAGCAGCCTACTATTCTAAAACCGTCCGGAAATATCGAATTGCTGTTCGGTTTGAAATAAAATAAATCACAAATGGGAGCAAATAAAAAAGAAAGCATCAGTTACCTGTCCAATTTTAAAAAAGAGGAAATGGAAATCCTTTTTAAGGATTATGAGCACTACGCAAAGCTTAATACCTCGGCAAAGACCCCTGCTCTTTTCGCATTGGCAATGGCAGGTATTTCCCGTTTGCTGATGGGGAGCATGCCAAGAAATCAGGTAATTGTCCTTACAGTTATTGTCATGTCAGTATTAATGATTTGGCTATTCATCATCGCCTATAAAATCATTAAACAAAAAAAGCTGATCAACTTATTGTTGAAAACAATGGCCAGTGCACAAAATTATCCATACAAGACAGTGAAAAAAGAATTCAATACTTTAATACGCACAGTACATAAAGGTCCCAAAATTTAAACCTAATTGGAATTATACCAATATATTATATTTTCCTATATAATTGACCATGAGGCCTTTTAAAATGTACAAAACCTTAAAAATGAGCATCAATATTATATTGATCTTTCTCTTTATTTCTGGGGTTGTTGTACTTTCATTACGGTCCCTTGTTTCTTTTTTTATTTACCCTATTGGCGCTCTATTCCTATACTACATATTTGTTCTAATTATAGCATCTTCATTAAAAAAACAGTGCAATACCACAGCCATTGCACCAATACTTGTTTCTATATTGATACTAATACCTGTATTGTGGTTTTTAATAGCGCCCGAACAATTACTTAATTTACTCATGCCAAATCTAAAGATCGATATGAGGTAAGAGCTTGATCGATCTTAGTAAGCCATCCTTTTGTAAATTGAACCTAGTCTAGGTTTCCCAGAAACTCGTCCAAATCCACATCTTTGCCCAAATCGAACTTTTGTTTTAAGCGGTATTTGAACATTCGTACGCTTTGTGGTTCTATGTGCAATGTTTGTGCAATCTGTTTTGTCGTCATTTTTAGGTACAGGTAGGCACAATATTTCAAATCAAGCGATGTTAGTTTGCGAACAGCGAGTTGATTCAACCTATTGAAAAAGTCTGGGTGCACCTCCTGTATCTGTGTTTTAATATCCTCAAAATTACCGGCCAATAGCATCTCTTCTTTCAATAATTTTTGGATTTTCCCGGTGTCGCCTTCTTTTATTTTGGACTTTATCTGTTGCAGCATATCGTTCTTGTATTCGATAAGCAATGAGTTGGCCAACGATTCTTTTTCCAATTGTTGTCGTTTTAAGTTCAAAAGTTCCTGCTCTGTTTTTAGGCGGGACTGTTCTTCTTTTTCAATTTTCAATTGCAGTTTTGCCCTATGCTCCCCTTCCTCTTTTTCCCGTTTGAGTTTTTCCTCTCGCTCCATGGAATATCTCAACTTAAAACGATACGATATAAACATAAAAGCAAAGCCAAAAAGTAATGCAAGACCCGTACCTCCGTAAAGATAGTTTTGTTTTTTCCGAAATGCCTCACGCTCCTTCAACAGTTTTAACTGTTGATCTTTCTTTTCCATTTCATATTGGACCTCCAACTTTTGGGCATTTAGCAACTGTTGCTCATCAAAAGCTTTTTTTAGTAGGCCCTCTGCTCTTTCTTGGTAACCTAATGCTGATTTTAGGTCGTTTTTTCTTAATGCGATGCTTGCAAGTTCTTTGTTGACCCTGTATTCCAGTTTAAAGTAATTTCCTTTGTCGTTCATCAGCAGACTCAAACCCTGCAAAAGATAATGTTCAGCAAGTGAGATATCTCCCTCCTTCTTTGCAAAACTGCTTTTAATGCCCAGCACATTGATCCATTTTTCAGAAGAAGCTTCTTTCTTTTCGAGTTTCTCTTCGGCAAGTTGTAGATAATGAAAAGCTTTTTCTTTACGATCTTCCTCATTTTCGGAAGAAAACTCGAGATAGTAATTGGCAATATTTATACAAGTGATGACAAAGGTGTCACCACTTACCTTATCTGGGTTCGATTGATAAAGTTTAAAAGACTCGTTGAGATATTTAAAACAGCTATCCAGATCATTTGCCTGTTTGGTTTTCCTGTAGCGTGCCAGATACATACTGGAAATACCATTGTTTACGTTCACCTGTAAATTGATATTATCGGCCTCAACAGCATATTCCTGGCACTTTAGAATATATTTTTCCATCTTTTCTTCATCTCCCCACCTACTATAGGTGCTATACAAAAGATAGTTTAGATAATACTTTGTGGTTAGGTCCTCGTTGTTTCCTTCCAAATATTTTAACCCGGTAAGAGCATCTTTAACTACAGAGTCCGGAAGGCTAAGGCTATAGTTCAGATAAGCTTTTGCCCTGTAGGCAACTGCTTTGGAAGTTTTATTTTTTGCCTTTTCTGCATCTTCGAGACTACGGTCCAATAGTTTCTTACCTACTAAAAGGCTATCCATAGAAACATAAAGTCCACTTTGATAGGCATGTAAATAAGCTAGATCATCTGGGGAATCCGTTGTTAGAATAGCGCTCTGCAAAACCTCAATGGCCCTTTGGGTCTTGTTGTGCATTTGAAGCAGTTCCACAGAGTCAAGCACTTGTTGCGTCGAAGGCAAAATATCCTGTGATCTGGCAACTGTACCAAGTAAAAATAGGCTTATATATAGGTAAGTTTTCATTAATCCGATATGAATGGTATCTACAAAAGTATAAATCAATAAAAAAGGTTGACCATATCCGTATTAGAATACACCTAAATCGATATGTTGGAATAAATCAAAACAAACTGACTTACAGATGATTGAAAAACATGTAGATACTTTGTATATGATAAAAATATATAGTAGATGTTATGTAAGGCGTTTAACCAGCACTATCTACTTCCTTATGTAGATATTTACACCGTATTATAATCACTGAACGAAGAACTGGACTGTTGGTCATTATCGAGCATTTATGGCACCTTATCCAGTGGATGGTTTTTGAAGTTTTCTGTACATGAAAAATATTTTGAGTCCTCTATGTGTACTGCTGTTGTTCTGCACATTTTTAAATGCCCAGACCACGCCAATACCAGATGCTAATTTTGAAGCTTTTTTAATTGCCCAAGGGATAGATACCAATGGAGTTACAGGTAATATTCTCAATAGTGATGCTTCAACAGTTACAACATTGAACGTTTCCGTAAACAACATTACTGATTTTTCAGGCCTTGAGGCTTTTGTGAACATTACCGCTCTTGACCTTAGCGGAAATCAATTTGCAAGCCTACCGTTAAACACATTGATTAATTTGGAGGAACTGCGGTTTAGTGGAAATACCGCATTGGCTAATTTAGACCTTTCAGCAAACACGCAACTCAAAATACTGGAAGCCCGCTCTAATGGAGTTACCAATAATGCACCCATTACCACTTTGGACCTTTCGGCAAATACCGTTTTGGAAGAAATAGAGATTTACAATTTTGACAACCTGTCCAATGTTACCTTTCCCAATACAAATACCGTTAGGGATATTTATATGTTGCTCCATTTTAATATTACCGTTGATTTTTCGGGTTACGATAATTTGGAGAATCTTTTTTTGAGCACCAATTTCAATAATGCATTAAGTATTAATGCAACACTACCAAACAATCAAAACAATTTAAGGACCATACGCTGTCAAGGTGGTAATATTACCAATGTAAACGTATCCAATTACCTTGCTTTGGAAAGTTTGAATTTACAGACCACCAATACTCAAACCATACAGCTACCACAAACCAATACACTTACCGAAATACGAATATCCAATCATTTAATTGATGCTATTTCCTTTGAAAATGCCTCGATGCTCGAAACCTTATACATTCGAAATAAAAGCGGTTCAGCTCCCACAACGGTTGATATTACGAGTAATCCAGTCTTAAAAACCCTGAATCTATCCAATAATAATATGTCTTCCGTGGATGTTTCACAGAACACTTTACTGGAAGACATGAATATCAGTCAAAACGATTTTGCGGCAATTGATGTGAGCCAAAATACGCTTTTAACCAAATTCAATGCGTCGTACAATCAAATTGCCAGCATTGACTTTTCAACAAACACGGTACTGGTAGAAATTCGACTAAACAACAACATACTCCCAGGGTTGACACTTACCAACAATATCCTTCTTGAAACATTGAATGTAGCGAATAATGAAATACCAACACTTGATGTTACAAGCAATACCGAGCTTCGTATGTTGTACATAAACAACAATCTTTTTACCACTACAGGATTGGACCTTACGCAGAACCCAGACTTACATTACCTAAATGCTGCCAATAATCAAATTGAGTCACTTAACATTGTTCAAAACACCAGACTTGGGAATCTTATCCTGCACCACAATCTTTTTAGTGGGACAGCAATTATGGATCAATACCATACCATCTGGGAAACAAACGGTTCTTTGAGAGCTTCGGACGAACTGGATGTAAGTTACAATCTCTTATCTGGAAAAATACCGGATTTTGCCTCATTGGCCCTAGATGGGCAGACCAATTTTTTTGAACTGAAATTTGATAACAATTATTTCCATTTTGGAGATTTTGAAGAAGAACATGATCAGTATGTTCAGCTATTGAGCACATATTGGACATCAATACCCTCACTGGTATTATTTAGGGAATACACCTACGCTCCGCAAGCAAAGGTGAACGCGATAGAATCATACAACCCGAACGTTGGCGACAATCTTACATTGACCACTACGGTTAGGGGAAGCCAAAACCATTACCAATGGTTTAAAGACGGTGTGGCCATACCCGATGCCCCAGATAGTCCCGATCTAGTTTTATATGATGTATCCGATTGCGACAGTGCCGTTTACCACTGTGAGGTTACTAGTGCCTTAGTGCCTTTTGAAAATAGCAACCCGCCCGGAACCAACGGAAAAAACCTGCTTTTAATCCGAAATGATATTACTGTGGATGTGCAAGGAGTGGATAAATCTTGCCCAAACATGGTTGTCCCTGTGAATGGTGAAACCGATGTTTCGATACACACAGGACTCCAATGGCAAGACGACTTAGGTGCCTGTGGCTATCTATTGAGTGTAGGCACCAATGCTGCCGCTGATAATTTATTGGATAATGTTGATGTAGGGAAAACCGACATCTATAATTTCACCAATGATCTAGCCCCCAACACCACTTACAATATTAGGGTTACACCTTATTTTTCAGATGGTCCGTTGAGTACCTCCTGTACCATACAATCATTTACCACAGGAAATGATGGCTCCGTTCCCGAATGCAGCGAACTCATTGCACCAATCCCGACGTCCAACAACATACCTATAGACACATCTATTGAGTGGAGCGCTGCCAATGGAGCCGATGGCTATTACCTAAACGTAGGTACTGTTGCAGGAGGAACAGATATTATAAATAATATAGATATACCGGGAGGCAATACCACGTCTTATGATTTTATTTCAGACCTGCCCTACGATACCCTCATACATATCACTATAACCCCATACAACGCAGAGGGCACTGCTGTTGGCTGTAACGAATTCACCTTCACAACAGAGGAAGAAACTGTAGTTCCCACGGCTCCAAACTGTACAAGCCTGACCAATCCAATAGATGGCACAACCGATGTACCTATTGATACGAACATTAATTGGAATGCGGTTGTAATGGCCACAGGCTATTACCTTACCGTAGGTACAACCTCAGGTGGGAGCGATATTTTGGACAATGCTGACGTAGGCAACGTCACCACATACAACCTTCCCAATGACCTTCCTGAATCAACCACCATTTATGTGACCATAATCCCTTACAATGCTGTGGGAAGTGC
>JAAEZN010000005.1:77833-91179 GCA_018222835.1 Algicola sp.
CTGAATCAACCACCATTTATGTGACCATAATCCCTTACAATGCTGTGGGAAGTGCTAGTGGCTGTACCGAAGAAAGCTTTGCTACGGAAACCTTGGCAACGGTTCCCAATTGTACTCAACTTTCGAACCCAATACACAATACAACCGACGTGGCAGTCGGTACCGATATTTCATGGAATGCGGTTGCAATGGCCACAGGCTATTATCTTACCGTAGGTACAACCTCGGGCGGGAACGATATTTTGGACAATGCTGACGTAGGCAACGTCACCACATACAACCCTCCCAATGACCTTCCTGAATCAACCACCATTTATGTGACCATAATCCCTTACAATGCTGTGGGAAGTGCTAGTGGCTGTACCGAAGAAAGCTTTGCTACGGAAACCTTGGCAACGGTTCCCAATTGTACTCAACTTTCGAACCCAATACACAATACAACCGACGTGGCAGTCGGTACCGATATTTCATGGAATGCGGTTGCAATGGCCACAGGCTATTATCTTACCGTAGGTACAACCTCGGGCGGGAACGATATTTTGGACAATGCTGACGTAGGCAACGTCACCACATACAACCCTCCCAATGACCTTCCTGAATCAACCACCATTTATGTGACCATAATCCCTTACAATGCTGTGGGAAGTGCTAGTGGCTGTACCGAAGAAAGCTTTGCTACGGAAACCTTGGCAACGGTTCCCAATTGTACTCAACTTTCGAACCCAATACACAATACAACCGACGTGGCAGTCGGTACCGATATTTCATGGAATGCGGTTGCAATGGCCACAGGCTATTATCTTACCGTAGGTACAACCTCGGGCGGGAACGATATTTTGGACAATGCTGACGTAGGCAACGTCACCACATACAACCCTCCCAATGACCTTCCTGAATCAACCACCATTTATGTGACCATAATCCCTTACAATGCTGTGGGAAGTGCTAGTGGCTGTACCGAAGAAAGCTTTGCTACAATACTGTCATCAACAATCCCTGAGTGTCCCACGGTCATATCTCCATCAAATGAAATGATGGATGTTCCCACCAATACCTCCATTTCTTGGCAAGCTTTAACCAATGTGGATGGATATAGAATATCCATGGGAACGTCTTCTGGACAATACGACATTGTCAACGCAATGGACGTAGGCAATATCACTACATATCAACCTATTGATGCCTTTCCCGAGGCCACTGACATATTTTTGCTAGTTGAGGCATACAACGACGTGGGAGTTTCAAATTTTTGTGAAGAAATACAATTCACTACCATTACCTTGGCCACTGTACCTGAATGTACAACCCTTTTAACCCCAATAGCTGGTGAATCCGATGTACCGACCACGACCTTATTGGAATGGAATACTGTGGAGGATGCAGAAGGATATTATTTGACAGTGGGGACAAGTAATGAAGGAAATGATATTTTGGACACAGTGGATGTTGGGTTATTGACCTCCTACCAGCTAGCGGATGAATTGCCCGAGGGGAGCCAAATCTATGTTTCCATAGTACCCTACAATTCACAAGGTGAGGCACAGGGTTGCTCAAGCGAGTCCTTCACAACTAGGGAGGAACTGGATATGGAAACTTTGTTCGGTTTTTCTCCCGATGGAGATGGCATTAACGATTTTTGGGAAATTAATGGCATTGAAAATTATCCGAACAATACCGTTATCATTTTTAACCGTTGGGGAG
The DNA here is from genome assembly GCA_018222835.1 of Algicola sp. GTDB lineage: Bacteria > Bacteroidota > Bacteroidia > Flavobacteriales > Flavobacteriaceae > Flagellimonas. The sequence continues at coordinate 79,535 of JAAEZN010000005.1, forward strand.
ATATCGTCTTTAAAATTGATGGGTATGACAATGCAGGAAATGTATTTAGGGGCGAGGCCAATCAACTTACCCGTATCGGGGCCGGCCAACTGCCCGAGGGAACCTATTTTTTCCAAATCCTAATCCCTGAAGAGCATAACCTGAAAACCACAAAAGGATTCGTTGTATTAAAACGTTAACTGCATGAACAAAAAAATTCTTGCATTGGCCCTGCTTTTTTGCTTTGCCATTACATCATCTCATGGGCAACAAAACCCAACATTTACCGAGTATAATTATAATCCGTTCGTTATAAATTCGGCTTATGCCGGTGTATCTGAAGCTGCAGAAGCAACCATGAGTCGCATAGGGTTTGGAAACCAAGAGTTTGAAGGAACCCCAAAAACTTTTGCCTTTACCTTCAATACATCTTTACAGGATAACAGGATGGGCCTTGGAGCCGGGGTAATCAATGACGAAATTGGAGTTACCAAAGCCACACAGGTTTTTGGGGCTTACTCCTATAAAATCATCCTTAATGACAATGCACACCCTTATTGGAAAATATATGACCGCTCCTTTATCTCGTTTGGCCTTCAAGCAGGCGCATTGTTATATAGGCAGAATTTATTGAGTCTTGGGATACAAGATGACCCAAACTTTGCAAAGAATATCAATTCTACCTTGCCAACGGCAGGGGCAGGAATCCTATTCGGGCATGCCAATTTTTTTGCGGGACTATCTGCTCCAAATCTTATTGGAGATACGTTTTCCAATCAGGACAACATAGAAGTTTCACAACCTATTTATGGATATACGGGTTATCATTTTGCTCTCAATAGATACACATCGGAATATATTCTAAAACCTAGTTTATTGTTCAAATACGAATCTGGCGCTCCATTCCAAGTAGATGCGAACCTCTCACTGAGCATCAAGAATATGCTAGAAATCGGTGCTGGTTACCGAACAAGCGAATCGTTCAATATACTGGCCGGCCTATACTTTTTTAAAAACTTTAGGGCTTTATATAGTTACACTCAAGGTGCATCCGATTCACCCTTGGGCAATACCCATGGTCTAGTTATAAGTTATCGTTTTGGAGAAGGGTATCTCCTAAAATAAAGTTGCTAGCCTTTCCCATGAACATCAGCCAAAACCCTATAAAAGCAATAGCCATGTTTTAAATATCCAAAGGAGTCCGATGCGACCAAACTATTTGATAATCAAAAACATTGAATAATCCATATTTACTACTTTCAATGGTTTTCTTTATCCGCTTAATCCAATACGTCTATACTTTCTGGATATAGTACAAGCTTTATCTCATTTGTCTGATTTAAGTACTCTTGTATGGTAGTATTGACCTTGGAAAGTTTCAATTTTCTTAGTCTCTTCTCATAATTATTTATTTCTTCTAAATCTTCACCGTAAGTATATTTAGACTTCAAATAATTTAACCAATAGTTGTTTTGCCTCAACCTGATTTCATGCTGTCTTAAGTTTTGAGCTTTGAACTTATTTAAATCTTCCTCATTGGCCCCATCTTTCATTATCTTCATTAATTCGTCCTTTGTAGCATCTATCAACTGTTCAGCTCGATCTGGCGCACAACTAAAGGAAATGGACAATGAGTAATGGGGGTTTGGTATTTCTACGTGGCTTATTGCCACCGAAGGACTGTACACGCCACTCTCCTTTTCCCGTAATCGTTTAACCAACCTGTCATCTAAAATTGCTTTTAGTGCTTTTAAGGCAATGTCATTCTCGGGCGAACTGTAATAGTCATCATGAAAAGCCAATACCACTGTTGCTTTGTCCTCTAACCCTTTATAAACATTACGTTCAAATGCTCCAGAAATTGGTTTAATACCAACGTCCTTATAAGTTTCCTTGCGCTCTACGGATGGTAATGTCCCAAGGTATTTTGCAATGGGGCCAATAATACTATCCTTTTTAAAACTTCCTACAAAAACAAACGTATAATCACTAAAGTCTTCAAAACGATTTTTGTAAAACTTCATGGCTTTATCCAGGTCAACTGTGTTCAATTGAACACTGTCTATGCCTTTTGCCCATGCACCACGCCCTCTCATGGCTACATTAATACTGTCCTGAAAAACAGCGATAGGGTTATCATATTTATTGGTCAAGGATACCCTATAATTTTCTAAAATGGTGTTGAACGTGGTTGTGTCCCTTCTCGGTTGGGTAAAATAGAGATACATCAATTTAAGAGCTGTCTCAAAATCCTTATTTGCTGCGTATCCTTTGATTCCTTCTGAATAGGTGCCTATGTATGGTGATACGGCCAAGGTTTTTCCTGACATTTTTTTATTGAGCTCAATACTGCTAAAGTTTCCTGCTCCAGAAGATGCTATAATGTTATCAGCCAATTTTGCTGACGGCAGGTCTTCTTCATTGGCCAAAGACACTCCTCCGGGACTAAAGCCCGAAAATAGGATTTCATCATTTTTAAAATCCGTTTCTTTAAGAACAACTTTTACTCCGTTGTTAAGTATATATTCTGTTGCCCCAACGGATTTTACTTTTTTAATCGATACAATTGTACCGCCTTTTACAGGATTGGCCAACAATGGTTCATCATTTCCATTATCAACATAAGCCTCTATACTTCTATCAAAATCGTTGACCCAAGACTTTAAACCGTCCTCGTTAGGCAATACCTCCTTATCTTTTTCGGAAGCTTGCAATAAAATAATTTGGTCCTGATCGGTGACCCAAGATTGTATGCTATGGTTTAAATCCTTTAGGGTTATAGTGTTCAGTCCTTTTTTATAAAATTCATAGGAATAGTCCATACTCATAAAGGCTTCTCCATGAAGAAAATGTTTGAGATATTGATTTACATAGGACTTAGAAGATACATGCTCTTTTTCATGGTAGTTTTTTGTAATGGCATTTTCAAAGTTCAACTTGACCCTTTCCCATTCCGATTGGGTAAATCCATATACAACAGCTCTGTTTACTTCATCCATAATACCCTTTATGGCCGATTCCAGTTCTCCCGCACTCTTGGCCACAACCTGAATTGTGAAAGCATCTAAATTTCCTATACCTCCCTGATATCCTCCATAGCTTGCACTTGCTTTAAGATAAGGTGCCGTACCACTTTCTATTTGCTCGGCAATCCGTAGCGCAAGTAGATTGTTGATCGCAGACCTGATTATTGCGCTTTTAAAATCCCCTTCGGTTTTTATGAGCTTTCTAGGGTGCTTGTACATTACCGTTGCCACACTATAAGGAAACTCGGGATCTGTAACAATTTTTACCAAGGTATTTGTATTTCCGGGCACTGTATATGTTTCTGGCATTACGGTTTCCCCTGATCCACCCAACTGCCCAAAATAGGTCTTAATATAGTTCTCCACCTTATTTTTATCAAAATCGCCAACAGCAATAATTCCTTGCAATTGTGGACGGTACCATTTCTTGTAGTAAGCCCTAAGTGTATCGTGTTCAAAATTATTGATGATCTTCATTTTTCCAATCGGGATACGATCAGCATATCTTGAATTGGCCAATAGTACGGGAAGAAGTTGTTCACTCATTCGTTGCGAAGCATTTTTTCCCCGCTGCCTTTCTTCTTCAACTATCACACCTCTTTCCCCATCTATTTCCTCGCTTCCAAAGATTATATTGCCTGCCCATTCCGAAAGAATTTTGAAGGCGGTTTCGAAAACTTCCTTGTTCTCTGTAGGAACTGGTAATTGATATACGGTTTGATCAAAGCCCGTATATGCATTTAGATCTGCTCCAAAACGCACTCCTGCAGCTTGTAAATAATCAATCAATTGATTTTTAGGAAAGCTTTTGGTTCCATTAAAAGCCATATGCTCTGTAAAATGGGCCAATCCTTGCTGCCCATCGGTCTCTTGTAAAGATCCCGCTTTAACCACTAAATACAGTTCTGCATTTTCGCGAGGTTCCTTATTTTCCCTAATGTAATAGGTAAGACCATTGGACAAAGTGTCAACTATAACCTCCTTATCCAATGGAATAAGTTGCTCAGGTACAATATTATTCTGGGCATTGCCAATAAAAAAGTTGAAAAGACAAAAAACAATACTGTTTTTTAAAATGGAATGTACTTGCATGAATATTTTGTTATTTTCTTTTTCTGATCATAAGTAAACCGGCCCCAATAGCGCCTACTATCAAAGGTAAGATTAAAGCATATCCTACTTTTAATGCCATAATCTCCGATCGGGATATATTTATAACGGTATCTATAGCCCTAGGCCTTGAAGTGTTCACCGGATACTTGCCATCATTGAGCCAGCGAAATATTCGTATGGCAAAAGATGAATTCACCGTATTCAGGTTATTACGGGCCATTTCAACATTGCTCAAAAAATCTGCATCTCCGACCACCATTATTTTTTGATTTTTATCTTTCACTTGTCTTTCCAAAGTGACCGCTAGTGGCATAGCCACACGATGATCGACCTCAGAATCAAAGAAGATTCTTTGTGTTTCCAAATCAAACGGCTCTGTTCTGTTCCATGCCACTTCCTTATTTGTAATCATAATAGGCGTAACCCTAAAGTCGGAACTATCCGCTATTTGAATTCCCATAGCTGTTGGAAAGGAAACAATTGCTTCGCTATAAAACTTAAAACCATGGTTTTGTGCTTCTGGCGTAAACACCCCTTGGATAAGATCCAAAGAGTAATCTTCACTTTCTTGTAGCAGTGTCCCTTGTTGGAACGAAATGCCCAATTTGGACAATATTCCTTCTAAATTACCATTTGTGCCCGGTTCGGCCGCAATCAAGAGGTTTCCTCCTCGACCCACATAATCCAATAAGGTTTTTTCTTCATCAACGGTATAGGCTTGTTTTGGAGCAGCCAATACAATGGCATCTAAACTATCAGGTATCTTTCTATTTTTCTCCAATAAAATATCGATGGGCTGGAATCCCTGATTTATTAGGGATCCCCGAGTATTGGTTCCATTGATGATTATTTCGTATCCCCCATCTTCCATTTTATGAATACTACGCTCATTATGGCCCTGAACAAAGCCAATATAGGATGGTTTATCTATAATCCTCTTTAATGCAGCAGTAATTTCTGACTCTTTGGGATATGACAACATATCATCGAACATCCGTAACGGTGTTGTTTTGTCTTTATATTCGATAAACCTGACCAAACGATTGTTTTCTGGAATTAAATCGATTTTTTGCTTGATTTCCTCTGGGGTCAACAAATCATCAAAATCGAATTTATGAGCAGATGCCGCTTTCTTGGCTTTTTCCAAAAGTGTGGTGGTGGTGTCGTTATACTTTACCAAAGTATCGTAATATGTAATGTATTCCATCTCCAAACCTGGCTTGAACCTTCTATACTTCTCGAAATGGTTCAAATCTTTGATTCTATTTTTTGGAGCCCCTTGAGAAGCACTATAGTGAACAATGTTCACATAGCTTGTAATCTTTAATGGAGCTTTCAACCGATCAATAATATTTTGCGAATATTCCGTCAAAGTTCTATCCTTAAACCTAGTGGTATCATAATATCCATTTATAGATGGTAATGAAGAAATATAGCCTATCGTCATCGGAACTATAATGGCCAATATATACCTTACAATGCGCAATGATTTCTTTTTGGATTTTCTTTCGTCCTGCAATTTTAGTACGGTCAAAATCAAAAACATGCCCATTACCAATAAGAAATAGACAATATCCTTACTACTGATCAATCCGTTCACCAAATTATCTGTTCGTCCCGATATGGATAACCAATAAGTAATATCGCGAACAAAATCATGGCTTTGCCCAATGTTCCCGATAAAGCTCAGAAAGGCCAGAACAGCCAGTGTACTTATCGCCGACACTACCTGATAAGAGGTTAAACTGGACATAAACAATCCAATGGACGCATAAGTACAGATCAATAGATAGATTCCCAGTATGCCCCCAAGAACAAAGGGTATATCCAAGCTCTCTATAGAATGATTACCTACCAAAACAAAGCTGAACAGTACCAATGATAACAGTAAGCCATAAATTGCAATGGATAAAAACTTGCCCAATACCATTTGAGGAACGGTAACTGGCGAGGATTGCAATAATTTAATTGACCCACTGCTGGTTTCCCTGCTAAATAGGCCCATGGTGAGCAAAGGAATGTATAGGTATAGGTTTTCCTGTATTTTGGCCAAAATTCCGTCCTCCCCGGCAAACAATACTTTGGAAAGTACACTTAAAGGACGGCCCAACTGCTGTTTGGTTTCCTGAGAATATAATAAGTCGGTAAATATTATTCCGGTTTGTGCAATAAAAATTACCAAAACAAGCCACGCAATGGGCGAATAGAACATTATACTTAGCTCTAATCGAGCAATTCTAAATATTTTTTTCATCTATGGGGGTTCAAATAATTGAAGTATCGCCTTTTTAGTTCTTGGGAGCCTTACCGGAAAGCTGCGCAAACACACCATCCAAGGATGTTTTCTCGAAATAGATTTCAGTTAAGGACCAACCCATTTCCACACTATGTTTGATCAGTCTTTCTGTAATATTGCCTTTACCCTGAAAGGTAATCCTTACCCTGGAACCATCAATAAAAGAAACACCTGCCACACCTTCGACCGCCAATAAATCTTGCTCTACAGGAAGTTCTTTCATTTCCATGATCAAGGTATTGGGCTCTATATAGTTATTAAAAGCATAAAGCGTATCCGCAAATACTATACGACCGTTCTCCACCATCACTATATTGTCGCATGTGGCCTGAACTTCCGACAGGATATGTGTTGATAGTATTACTGCACGATCTTCGGCAATTTCTTTGATCAGCTTTCGCACTTCCAAAATCTGATTTGGATCTAACCCATTGGTGGGTTCGTCCAAGACCACTAATTTAGGGTTGTGGATAATCGCTTGGGCCAATCCTACTCTTTGCTGATATCCGCCCGAAAGGTTTTTTAGCACTCGTTTACTAAAATGTGATATGCCACATTTTTCTTTGGCGATTTCCAGTGCTTCTGGAATCTTTTTTGAAGGTATAGATCGTAAATGTGCACAATGGATCAAATACTCATCAACCGTCAATTCTGTATGAAGTGGTGCTTTTTGAGGTAAAAACCCTATCAATTTTTTGGCTTCAACCGGTTGCTCCCTCATATTGATACCATCTATATAAACTTCACCCTCTGTTTGATTGATTACTCCGCACAATATGTTCATTGTGGTTGATTTACCTGCTCCATTGGACCCCAATAATCCCATGATACCTTTGTTGAAAACCTCAAAATTAATATCCCTTATCGCCCAATCCCTGCTGTAACGGTGCGATAAATTTTTAACCTTGGCTATACTTATTTTCATCTATTCTTTTATTATCGTTGTTATTTTCTTTTCCTTTTCATCAAAATAGTGGCTCCGGATACGGCAACCAACAATGGTAAAACCCCCATAAGGACTATCTTGATCCAAGAAAGGTCTTTTTGGTCTACTGTAATTGTATTATCGATGGCTTCCGGGCGTGTTATATCCACAGGAAATTCACCATTGGCAAACCATTTAAAAATTTGTGTGCCCAAACTAAAGTTTCCAGTCCGTAAATTAAATCGGCTCAATTCTGCATTGCTCAAAAAATCAGCATCACCAGATACAATGATTTTTTGCTCTTTCCCTTTAATCTCACGACTGAGTGCCATTGAGACCGTAACTTCTTCCTCTTGTTCAAAAAATAAGTTGAAGGTATTATCAGTTTCAGTAAATACAAATGGCTCTTTGTTATCCTCTATTTTTGTGAGCTTATTGCCTGTAGTTGTAATACCGGCATTAGTATCAAGATTAAAAGAATATTGCTGAGCTTTACTTAAATCGATCTTCGCATTTTTCAAATATGTCTTACGGGCCTTGGCAATGGTCAAAGGAAAGATGTTAAAATCCGACCTATCCATAGTCTGTATTCCCATTGCTCCCGAATGAGCTATAATTGTGTCCCTTGTTAACCGAATTCCTATTTGTTCCGCTTCTGTACTCAATGCTGATTTAAGCACGTGCATTTCCAGATCTTCTGATTGCTGTGTTAATCGAGCCGTACCGAACTCAACGCCCAGTAAATCCAAAATGGGCTGTAATAGGTGAGCTTTTTTGGGTTCTCCGGCAATCAATAGGTTACCTCCATTTTTGATATAATCTTGAATTTTCGTTTGTTGTTCAATCGAGTAAGGCTCTATAGGATCAGCTATGACCAAAGCTGCAAGAGTATCCGGTATCATAATATTCGGGGTATTCTCAATTTCGACAACATCAAATCCTTGATTGATCAGCGAATTTCTGAAGGTTTTATTATTGGTCAAGTCCTCATAGTCGTTGTCCCCGGACTTGATCATACTCCGTTCTCCATTTCCCGTAAGAACTCCAATAACCGGAGGTGAGACCAAAAGCCTTTTAATTGCCGCCGATATCTCTGCTTCATCAGGGTAGGTTACCATATCAAAGAACATTCTAAGACTGGTTGAACGATCTTTATAGTTAACCTTACGCACAAAGGTATTCCGCTCTGATGACAGGTCTATTTTCTCTCTAATCTCTTCCGGTCTTAAAACCTTTTCAAAATCAATACCGTAAGCAGTAGCCGACCTACTTGCCATTTCTTCGAGTGATTTATACTGAAAGTCGCGTTTGGCAAAGGTAGAGTCATAATACATTACATAATCCATACTTAAATTTGGAAGGAAGCGTGTATATTGATCAAACTTACTTTTATCGAAAATCCTGAATTTTGGTGAACCCAAATGGGCGAAACTATTAATTATGTTGACGTAGGTGGTTATATTGAGGTCTCCATCCAATTGGCCAATAATCTCTTTGCTCTTATCCGTTAGAGTCATTTTTTTGAAGCGAGTGGTGTCGTAATAGGCATCTACCGAAGGTAGCGAACTAACATACCCTAGGGTAACCACCCCTACGATCAATCCAATATACTTTAGTGTCACCGTTGCAGAACTTGTAGTTTTCCTTCCTTTGTTCAATCGCATAACGGTAAGGGTCAAAAACAAGAAAATCACCAAAAGAAAGTATATAAAATCCTTACTACTTATAAGCCCATTTATAAAGTTATCCGCGCGTCCCGATATGGACAGCCAATAGGTAATATCCCTGACCACATCTATGCTCTGTCCTATTGTTCCAACAAAATTCAACACAGCCAAAATTGCGAGTGTTCCGATTGCAGCTACAACTTGGTAAGGTGTAACACTACTCATAAAAAGGCCTATGGATGCATAGGCACATATAAGAATGTAAAGCCCTAAAATACCTCCAGCAAGAAATTTAAAATCCAACTCCTCGATACTAAAAGAAGCTACAAAAACAATAAGCAATAAAACTACTACCAATAAAAGGCCGTAGCACATCATCGAAAGAAACTTACCCAACACAATTTGTTTACTTGTGACCGGTGAAGAAAACAAAAGTTTAATGGAACCCGAACTAAGCTCCCTGCTTAGTAGCCCCATTGTCAACAATGGGATATATAGGTATAGCTTGTTCTGTATTGCCGAGAAAAAACCATAGTGGCCGCCAAACACGCTTACCGTAAGATCCTTAAGACTTGTTCCCAATTGTTGTGTGGTTTCCTTGGCATCTATCAAATTGGTGAATGTTAGGCCACATTGTACCATAAAAATGATCAGGGTAAGCCATGCAATAGGGGAATAAAAGAGTAGGCCAAGCTCTAACTTAGCTATTTTGATTATTTTCTTCATTAACAGTAAAACTTTGTTGAGAACTTTAAAGGGTAATTTAAAAAGCAATCCCCTGCCCTAAAGGGTAACTAATTCAAAAAAATGGGCAGGGGAAAATTCCAGCTTTCTTATAATTGTGTGGCTATCGCCGTAACTTTACCAAAACCGCTGAATATTTCAATATTTGGCGTATCTATATTTCCTATTCCCGTATTGATATATGGAAGCAGGTACACACGCCCAGATGTATTGTCAAATGTGGACATAATCAATGCCTTGTTGTTCAGAGGCATATATTCACCAGAAAATCTTACCGGATAATCGGCTTGCCTATACACTTGCAAAGTTGTAATAGTTTCTCCGGATGGAACTGTATATCGCTCCTCAATGGTAGGGGTGGCCGTCCCATACAGAACCGCATATACCTTTGTTGCCGTTGCGTAATACATAACTTTTTGATCATCCAAAAAAGCAAAATTTTCTGCCTCATCTATTCCAGGTGCACCGGTCAAGTCAAATTTAGCTATTGGTTTAGGGGCTTCAGGGGTTGGATAAGCACTTACGCCTTGATCAAACATAAACAATGCTACTTCTCCTGTCCCATTATTTTTTAATAGGTGCACAAATTCTCCTGTGGTGCTTACTCCTGCCGCTAAATTTACATAGCCTGGTTGAGTTGTGGGGTCAAACGCTCCAGAAGCACTATTTGGCGTAGCATACATGGTGTTGTCTCCAAAAGGAGTAACGGATGGCTGATATACAAACTGACCATTTACCTCATCGTAAAAACTAATTACCACTATTGGGTTGCTCACTCCATTGGCCGCGATAATATCGGGAGCGGTAAAATCAGAATCAAAGGGCAATCCTATTTTTGTTGAAGCCCCCAAATAAGTAGATGTTATTGTTCCATTGGCCAAGTAGAGATCACCTTGGTTGACTCCTCCCAAGGCCTGTGGCTCGTAATTGCTTCTTTCTGCATAAAACAGGTCACCATTACTACCTCCAAAAGTGTAATCCAAAGTGTTTATGGTATAAATACTTGTTTCGGTAATACCGAACATAACATCGTCCCGCCCTAATTTGGTGTAGCGCATTTGCTTTGTGATCCCCGGAATTGTGCTCCCGTTAATTGCAGAGTAAACATTGTGCTTTACACTGACTTCTTCGTAATCTGGCGTAACGGATGGCGACATGATATGACTAATATCTGTAGTTGCTCCATCTTCTGTATGGGCCACTACCAAACCTTCACCAATATTGTTCAACACCTTTACCGGCCATGCAAAAATGTGGTTCAAATTTGTACGGGTATCGGTAACGGTATAAACGAGTTGGTGGAAATTTCCTGAAAGGTTAGGCTTAAATTCAACTAAAAAATCAAGATCTCTTTCATTACCAACCACTTCGTATATGGTGTCGTTCGGCTCTAAATTGATTTTCCACTCGTATGAAAGTTCACTCTCCGAAAGCCCTTGGTTATCCAATTCGGGGATAACTTTCAAGTTCTCAAATTGATAAACGGTCAGTGTTGCCACTCCTGTGGTATCCAGAGTAATATCCGGAATTGCATTTACATCCAATGTACTGTCATCATCGTAACAGGAGGATGCAAATAGCCCTATTCCAAAGGCAATAAGGGTTATATATAATAGTTTTTTCATTTTTAAATTTTTAAGGTTATTCTCTGCATTCTTCAATGAAAAAGTTCCGTGAGCGATCAATTTATCGGAACTATGGGTTGTCCAACATTAGGTCCATCATCGTGCAACAATGGAGCGTCTGGATTTTCCTCATTGTACTTTCGTATATAATCTCCAAATTGAACGCCTTTTACCTTGGCTCCTGTTGGTCCAAGAGCCCTGTAATCATCAATTGTAAAGCTGGTCATACCTGTTGATGCCACAAAGGCTCGATAGGCCGCTGTACTTGGG
>JAAEZN010000075.1:0-14989 GCA_018222835.1 Algicola sp.
CGTATTTTTTGATTTTGGCCTTAATGGGTAAACATACCAATGTGTTTTATAGTCTTTTTAATGGGATAATTACCGGATTTGGCATCTATGAGACCATCAAGTATACCAAGATTAAACAGGGAAAAGGCTTTAGTTACGGCAAAGGATTTACAGCAGGTATAACCACTGGATTTGTTGCTACTCTGTTATTTACCATATTCTTCGCGTTTTATGCAACGGAACTGGACAGTGTATTTTTGGATAATCTTTCGACCGCTTGGGCCAGTGATTATCAAAATTTTCAAGGAATTGTCTTTTTTACCGTTGCCATTATGGGGTTTGCCACGACCTTGGTTTTGACACTTTCTTTTATGCAACTTTTTAAAACCAGTAATAACTCTAAAAAAATTATGGGCTAAATCCATTAAGAATACTTGTGGATTAAGGATTTAGCAGTATATTTGCACCCGCTTATTTTAATAAAGCGAAGTAATTTTAATCTAATTAACGCATTATGTACGCAATTGTAGAGATGGCAGGGCAGCAATTTAAAGTTGCAAAAGACCAAAAAGTGTACGTTCACCGTTTGCAAGAAGAAGAAGGTAAAAAAGTTACTTTCGATAAAGTGCTTCTTTTGGAAGATGGTGGTAACGTTACTATTGGCGCCCCAGTCATAGAAGGTGCGGCTGTTGAGGCCAAAGTGGTAAAACACCTAAAAGGAGATAAGGTAATCGTCTTTAAAAAGAAAAGACGTAAAGGTTACCAAAAGAAAAACGGTCACAGACAATATTTGACCGAGATTGTTGTTGAAGGTATTGTAGCCAAAGGTGCTAAAAAAGCAGCTCCAGCTAAAGCCAAAGAGGAAGCAAAACCTGCAGCTGAGCCAAAAAAGGTAGAAGCTAAAGCAGCAGCTCCCAAAAAAGAAGCTCCAAAAGCAACTGAGGATTTGAGTTCCAAAACTGTTGCTGAATTGAAAGAAATGGCAAAAGCCAAAGAAATCAGCGGTTACTCTTCTATGAAGAAAGCCGAGCTTATCGAAGCATTAAGTAAATAAGACACGAACTAAAATTTATATATCATGGCTCACAAGAAAGGTGTAGGTAGTTCAAAAAACGGTAGAGAATCAGAATCGAAACGTCTTGGCGTTAAGATTTTTGGTGGTCAGGCAGCAGTTGCTGGTAACATTATTGTAAGACAACGTGGTACTAAGCACAATCCTGGAGACAATGTTTACGCAGGAAAAGACCATACCTTGCATGCCAAGGTTGATGGTGTTGTAAAGTTTGAGAAAAAAGCAGGTGGTAAATCTTTTGTTTCCATCGAGCCTTTCCAAGCTTAAGACCTGATAAAATTTATATAGAAGGCCCGGCATTGCCGGGCCTTTTTTGTTCATCTTCATTATTAATGGTTTTATAACCTAATGGTAATGTTGAAGTTGGCAAGAAGAGCGTACTTGGTTCTTTGCTTTTTCAACGGTTTGCCATGAAAACGGTACCCAAATATGAATTACTGCTGCTATTGGTACTCATAATTCCCATTGGGATTTATGCGCAAAAGCTCAATCAATATTCCGAAAAAGAAGATGCAGGCAGAATCTATCATCAGCTTCAAGAAAAACTGAATTTTGCCAAAAACCGACCAGAAAATCAGAATCAAATAGCTATTGCTTACTTAAATCTTGGAGAATACTACCATACTTTTGGTTTGTACACGGAAGCCATTGCACAGTACAACTTTGCTTTAAAAGAGCTGGGTTCCAATTTGGAAAACCCACTTTATATTACCCTCAACAATAATATTGGTAAAGTATATCTATCCCTAAACAACTTTAATCTGGCGGAGCAACATTTTGAGGAAACCAAACAAGCTTCGGAAAGGCTGGGAGATGATAAAGAATTGGCCATATCCCTTGGCTTTCTTGGAGCAAGTCACGAAAAGCAGGGCGAGTATAAAGAGGCTCTTAAGGATCAACGTCAAAGTCTTGAATTGTTTCAAAAACTTGATGACGTACAAGGTGTTGCACTTACTAATGAAAATATTGGTAGTATTTATGAAGATTTAGAACAATTTGATCTTGCCCATAGTTACTTTACAAAGGCCTACCATTATTTCGAAGGTTCACGAACCGCTCAAGAAATCAATGTTTTAAACAATCTTGGTGATGTGTTCCGTAAAAAAGGTGAGTTCTATATAGGTGTAGAATATACCACCAGAGCATTGGAGCTGGCTAAAGAACTAGCGGATCATCGTCAGCTGGAAAGTGCTCACAAAGACCTCTCCAAAAGTTTTGTGCTTATGGAAAATTTTAAAGAGGCCCATGCGAACTTGGTTTTGGCAGAAGAATACAATAGCAAAATGCTAAAAACCCAGAACATTGATCAATTAAATGTGCTGCAGACCATTTTTGAAACGAATAAAAAGGAAGCAGAAATTAAGTTGTTGAAAGAACAGAGCAAGGTTAGCAGAGCAAATCAAAATGTACTTTGGGTGGCCTTGTTTGCCATTGCGGTGATTCTTACCATTTTATATTTCTATTTGGGCAGAAAAGGGAAAGCAAAAATCAAACTTCAGGAATATAAACAACGGATGCTTAAGGCAGAGTTGGAAAAGAAGGCGATAGAGGAGAAAAACCTACAACGCGAGGTGCAACTCAAAACATCTTCCTTATCACGATACAGTTTACATCTTTCCCAAAAGAATAAAATCTTGTTGGACCTTTCCAATAGCTTGACCAATATCGCATCCCGAAAAAATATGAACACATCGGAAAAGATTAAGACCTTGGTTAAGGAAATAGACCATAATCTTCAAGAGGAGAATGAGTGGGATGAGTTCATGTCCTTTTTCAAGGAGATACATCCAGAATTCATTAAGAAGCTATCAAAACTTTCAGAGAACAGCCTTTCTCCTGCAGAACTTCGTTTAGGAATGCTGTTGCGACTTAATTTATCCTCTAAGGAGATTGCTTCAATTTTAAGAGTGACACCGGATAGTGTTCGAGTAGCTCGTTATCGATTACGAAAAAAATTGCCGATAGGCCAAAAAGAAGAATTGGTAAACTTTATGATCGACCTTTAGGTGCTTTTTGCTACATCTCTTTATAAAAGGTTAATCCCATGTAAACAAACTGTGATTGTTGCCCTGTTGCTTCTATTGATTTTCACTTTTGTTTCCTTTTTGTTTTCATTTAATTCAAATCATAAATAGTTGATATTCATAGTTTTGGAATGCATTCTAACGTAAACCAAAATAAAATTGATGAACCTAAAGAAACTAATTTTTGTAACGCTTTTTTTGGTGCTCGGAACAATACTTGGCCAAGCACAATCAGGAAATATTCAAGGAACCATAACCGATGAAAATGGAATTTATGTCCCCGGCGCCAATGTATATATAGAATCCTTGGCAAAAGGAGCTATTTCAAATTTTGATGGCAAATTTACCTTAGTCGGCCTTCCAGAAGGTAATTATACATTAAAAGTAACCTATTTGGGTTATTCCGATGTTGAACAAGCAGTGACCGTATCTAGCGGGAAAACTACACCGATAAGTATCTTACTTGTTTCTGCCAATGTGGAGTTGGACGAAGTACAAGTGAGTGCTTACGGCCTAAGTGGGCAATCAAAGGCATTGAACACACAAAAGAACAATATAAACATTACCAATGTAGTCTCTACGGACCAAATCGGAAAATTTCCGGATGCCAATATCGGGGATGCCGTAAAACGGATCCCTGGTATAACCATGCAGGTGGACCAAGGGGAAGCACGGAACATTATTGTAAGAGGTTTATCCCCGCAGTTGAACTCGGTAACCTTGAATGGTAGCCGTATTCCTTCTGCCGAGTCGGATAATAGAAATATTCAAATGGATCTTATTCCATCAGATATGATCCAGACCATAGAAGTAAACAAGGCCGTTACTCCAGATATGGATGCCGATGCATTGGGCGGTTCCGTAAACTTGATCACAAGAACAGCTCCCCAGGGATTTCGTGTTTCTGCCACTGCGGGTTCGGGGGTCAATTTTATTACCGACAAAAGAATTCTGAACGGATCTTTTTTGATTGGTGACCGTACCAATGACGGTAAATTTGGATGGATGGTATCCGCTACGATCAACGATAACGATTTTGGTTCCGATAATATTGAAGCAGAGTGGGACAACGAATTTGAGTACAACACCGGAGTAGAAGATGATGAAGGCGAGCCTATTTTGGAAGAAGCCAATGTGGATCCCTATACCAATGTTACCGAACAGCGCACTTACTTGGTGCAGCGGGTTCGTAGGAGCTTTTCGGCTAATTTGGATTATCAGATCAATCCCAACAATAACATCTTTTTAAAAACCATGTACAATTGGAGGGATGATCGCGAAAATCGTTTCAGATTAGAGCAGGAGATCTTGGATGGTGAAGATATCGAATTGGGTGATTTCTCAATTAACAATGGAATATTGACCAGGTTTCCTGTGGAAGTAAAAAGACAATCCAAAGGAGGAGTTGCAGGTGGTCGGAACAAGAATCGAAGGTTGGAGGACCAACGTATGCAAAACTATACTCTGGGCGGGAACCATTTGTTTGGGTCACTTAAAGTGGATTGGATGGCAGCTTACGCCAAGGCCTCCGAAGAAAGGTTGAACGAGCGTTATGCTGAATTTGAAACAGAGTACATTGTAAACAACGATAACAGTGACCCAAAATACCCTGTTATGACAGCAGCTGACCCATCGGACTTTAACAACTTGGCCGGATTTGAGTTTGGTGAGGTGACCAACGAAAACCAATACACGGAAGAAGAAGATGTAAACTTCTTTGCAAACTTTGAGCTTCCTACAGATATATTTGGAAAAGGCGGAACCTTAAAGTTTGGGGCAAGAGGACGATTTAAATCCAAACTAAGGGACAATGATTTCTTCGAATACGATTTAGAGGATATGTACCCGACCTTGGCGGATGTTCCCGTTAAATCCTATACCGACCCAGACTTTTTGGCTGGAGAAAAATATCAAGCAGGGAACTTTGCGAGCGAACAGTGGTTGGGAGCTTTGGATTTGAACAGTTCCAATGGGGAAGCTGTAGAAGATGAGTACCTTCCGGGAAACTTTGATATTAAAGAAGATGTTTGGGCAGGTTATGCCATGGTAAATCAAAAATTGACCAATAAGTTGAGTGTGCTAGCGGGACTTCGAGTAGAAAACACTAAGCTCGAAACCAAAGGTAACCGAGTTGTTTATGTAGAAGAGGATGAAGATGCTGGCATCGAAGAAGGTATAGAAGTGCAAGAAGTTTCGGATGAAAACTCTTATACCAATCTATTGCCAGGGGTTCACTTTAAATACGATCTAAACCAAAATACAGTATTGCGTTTTGCTTGGACCAATACTTTGGCCCGCCCAAATTATGAGGACATGATACCACGAGCAGAAATTGTAAATGAAGATAGCGAAGTAATAGTGGGCAATCCAGATTTAGACCCGACTACATCCATGAATTTTGATTTAAACGCTGAGCACTATTTTGAAAGCGTAGGAATTGTATCAGGAGGTGTTTTTTATAAAGAGATCGATGATTTCATCTATACCTTTATTACAGAGGCACCAAACGATACATACGGAGCAGGTACTGAAGGCTATGATGTGTTCCAACCATTGAACGGCGATTCAGCTTCCATTTTTGGAGCTGAGGTTTCTTTCCAGAGACAATTGGATTTCTTGCCAGGCTTTGCCAGAAACTTTAGTATCTATTTGAACTACACTTATTTGACATCGAGTGCAGATGGTATTCGTAACGAAGATGGTGACGAGCGTACCGATTTGGATTTGCCTAACACTGCACCTAATATGTTCAATGGATCTTTGGGCTATGCGGATAAAAGATTCAGTGCAAGGCTGTCCGCAAACTTTTCGGATTCTTATATAGATGAAATAGGCGGAAATGCCTTTGAAGACAGGTACTACGATACTCAATTCTTCTTGGATTTCAATGCTAGCTATGCAATCAATAGTAATTTGAGGGTATATGCAGATGTAAACAATATTACCAACCAGCCATTGCGGTACTTCCAAGGAGTTAAGGGCAGAACACAACAAATGGAATTTTACGATATCAGATTTACATTTGGATTAAAGTACGATTTGTTCAAAAAATAGTTAGGCAATAATTAATACAATGTCACATCGAGCGTAGCCGAGATGTTTTGAGCATATAGCTTTTAACCGTTCTCGATTACGCTCGAACTGGCAAAATTTATACACATGATTAAAAAATATATACTCATAATAATGGTATTGGCCATAGTTTCCTGCAAAGAGCAAGGCAGTAAACTTCCAGCCATTGCACCAGATGTTATTACTGAAAAAACACCGAACGATACCGACGACCCTGCTATTTGGATAAATCCCGAAGATGCGTCAAAAAGCATTGTGTTTGGAACCGATAAAGAAACCAATGGTGGTATTTATGCCTTTGATCTTAATGGGAAGATCATCGAAGAAAAGTCCATCAAAAACATACAAAGGCCCAATAATGTGGATTTGGAATATGGTTTTCAATTGAACGATTCCGTCTCCGTTGATGTGATCGCTTTCACAGAAAGGGAAAAGCAACAAATTCGCTTGTTCTCCGTACCCGATATGAAACCATTGGATGGTGGCGGTTTTCCTGTTTTTGAAGATGAGTCGGATATTGAACAACGTCTGGCCATGGGAATCAGCCTATACAAGTCTCCAAAAGATTCATCTGTATATGCCATAGTTGGCAGAAAAATAGGCCCAAGTGGCTCCTATTTATATCAATACAAGTTTAAATCCGATAGTACAGGGGTTTCGGCCAATTTGGTACGCAAATTTGGAAGTTTTACAGGAGGAAAGGAAATAGAGGCCATTGCTGTGGACAATGAAATGGGCTACGTATATTATTCAGATGAGGGAGAATGTGTAAAAAAGTACCATGCAGAACCAAGTATGGGCAACGAAGAATTGGCCTGCTTTGGTGGGGAACTATTTTTGGATGATATAGAGGGTATTGCCATTGCCACATATCCTAATGGCGAGGGATACATTGTAGTATCTGATCAGCAACGTGGGCAGTTCAATATTTTTTCCAGAAAGGACAATAGGTTTATAAAAGCAGTAAACCTATCCACTACCGAAACAGATGGTTGTGATGCAGTGACCGTGCCATTGAGCGATAGATTTCCTAACGGACTTTTTGTTGCAATGAACGATGAAAAGGACTTCTATTTTTACGATTTGAACAAAGCCTTGGACTTAAAATAAGTCCTAGAATGTGAGTTTTCGTTTACGGGCGGTAATTTCCCAGGTATCCACTTTTTTGCCGTTTTCGATTACCGAAACTTCATCATGAAGATTTATAGTGGGGCAAATATGGTACGGGATGCCATAAAGGACATCGCCGACTTTAAATTTGCTCCACTCTTCCACTTTGATTACCCCGTGCTCTTCACTTTGTGAAAGTAACTCGTAATTGTCCAGATTAAGGAACTTTGCCCGTTTGTTGATAGGGTTCTCTGCAGCGACC
The DNA here is from genome assembly GCA_018222835.1 of Algicola sp. Lineage (GTDB taxonomy): Bacteria > Bacteroidota > Bacteroidia > Flavobacteriales > Flavobacteriaceae > Flagellimonas. The sequence goes on from JAAEZN010000075.1 coordinate 7,520, forward strand.
GATTTATGTCCTAGGTCAACTGTAATTATGCCTTCCGTAGGTTTGGAAATAATTCGTGTGACCAAAATAGCGGCCGGTTTAAAGTTTTGTTCGCTTAATTTTTCCCCATAGCCCCAGTCCCAAAGAACACAGGTGCCCGGACTTGTAACTCGTGTTTCTTGCAACAGGTGGGAGGTGAAGGAAGGGGTGCCGCCACAAATTAGTTTAGCCGTAGGATAATCAGGTTTCAGAGCTTCAAGATAGGTCTCGACATCCTTTACACCTTGCTCTATTTTTTCTTTTCTAACGGTAAAATCCACATCCCTTAAATGGCCATCGTAAGCGTGCAGCCCTTTAAAGGATAGTGATTTGCATATTTTTAAATAATCCATCAATTCATCCAGCCCCGGGCCTATTTCAATTCCAGAGCGGTTCATGCCATTATTGATGTCAATATAAATATTGATAACAACCTCTTTCTCCTGAGCTTTGGAATTCAATAGCTCTGCACTGTCAATATTGTCCACAATAGTGGAAAAGGTAGTGTTCGGAAAATGATGGATCAAGCTAAGGAAACGGTCCACCTTGGGCCCAACAAGCTGATGGGCAATTAAAACGGATGTAGCTCCGGCCTCTGCAGCTATTTCTGCCTCAGGTATGGTGGATGCCTTAAAATTGGAAATCCCTGCTGCCAACAATTGTAGCATAACCTTGGGCATTTTGTTGGTTTTAATGTGCGGCATCAAACGATCTGTGTCACCATCGACCAAAGTGATCATTTCGTTAATGTTGTGCTTTAGATTCTCCAGATAGACTACTATGGACGGTGAATCTACAGTTTCAATATTGTCAATAAAGTACCAATCCCTTTCCATAATTTCCAATTTATGGGATTAAAGGTAATAATCACAATGGGATGAACAGTCTTTAATTTATTTGAATCTGTGTTTAGGTTAGAGTAATTAGTAGAATTCTTTTTGTAGCTTTAAGAACATTAACTATAAATCTTAGTATCATGAAAAAAGCAGTTATTTCTTCATTGTTGGCATGTTCTATTTTATTTACAAGTTGTTTGGGGTCGTTTAGTGCGTTCAATAACTTGAAGGATTGGAACCAAGGACTAACGGAAAGTAAGTTTTTGGATAACCTTATTTTTTGGGGATTGAATATTGTACCGGTTTATGGTCTTTTCTTTTTAGGGGATGCAATCATATTTAATGTGATAGAATTTTGGTCTGGCTCCAACCCAATTGCCATGAAGGATGGTGAGTCCGAAACCCAAATGGTAGAGCACGATGGCAATACTTTTGAAATGGTCGCTACCAAAAACAGAATTCAGGTAACGGTATTGGAAGGACCTAAAAAAGGAAAGAAAATTGATTTGGTCTATAAACCGGATGAGAAATCTTGGAATGCCATTCGACCAAATGGTGAAATAATTAAACTATCTTCCTTCGAAGAAGGTTTCTATATTGTTTACATGCCAAACGGCGAGAAAGTAAAAATAGATCCAATGAGCACAAGGGAAGAAGGCTTGGCCCTACTAAAAGAAAAGGATACATACTATTATAACGAAACTCTTTTGGCCGAGTAGAAAAATATTGAACGATCAAAAAACCCCATGGTGTTTGCCATGGGGTTTTTTATAATATTTTGCTTTTTTAGTATCTGTAGTATTCGGGTTTAAAAGGTCCCTTAACTTCTACACCAATATAATCTGCCTGCTCTTTGTTCAGCTCAGTTAGCTCTGCCCCCAATCGGGATAAATGCAACTTGGCTACTTTTTCATCCAAATGTTTTGGCAGCATATACACTTCGTTGGCATACTTGTCGCTATGTTTCCAAAGTTCAATTTGCGCCAAGGTCTGGTTGGTGAAGGAGTTGCTCATCACAAAACTTGGGTGACCGGTTGCACAACCAAGGTTTACCAATCTACCTTCGGCCAAGACGATTACATCTTTACCCTCAATAGTGTATTTATCTACCTGTGGTTTTATTTCGTCTTTGGTGTTGCCATAGTTCTTGTTCAGCCAGGCCATATCGATTTCGTTATCAAAGTGACCAATATTACAAACAATAGCTTTGTCTTTCATGGCCCTAAAATGTTCTTCTCGGATAATATCTTTGTTACCGGTAGTGGTAATTACAATATCCGCATTGGACACCACGTTTTCCAATCGCTTTACTTCAAAACCGTCCATACAGGCTTGTAGCGCACAAATAGGATCGATTTCGGTAACGGTTACAATGGCACCAGCTCCACGGAACGATGCAGCTGTTCCTTTCCCAACGTCACCATAGCCTGCAACAACAACACGTTTGCCTGCCAACATGGTGTCGGTGGCCCTTCGAATGGCATCCACGGCACTTTCGCGACATCCGTACTTATTGTCGAACTTTGATTTGGTTACAGAATCGTTTACATTGATGGCCGGCATAGGAAGCGTTCCTTTCTTCATTCTTTCGTACAAGCGATGAACTCCCGTAGTGGTTTCTTCGGATAGTCCTTTAACGCCACCGGCCAGTTCTGGGTATTGGTCCAAAACCATATTGGTAAGATCACCTCCATCGTCCAAGATCATGTTCAATGGTTCTCTGTCTTCACCAAAAAACAATGTTTGCTCAATACACCAGTCAAATTCTTCTTCTGTCATCCCTTTCCAGGCATAAACCGGAATACCGGCAGCGGCGATAGCGGCAGCGGCATGGTCTTGGGTGGAGAATATATTGCAAGAGCTCCAGGTTACATCGGCACCAAGAGCTACCAAAGTCTCGATTAAAACAGCGGTCTGGATGGTCATGTGAAGACAACCGGCAATCCTAGCCCCTTTTAAAGGTTGTTGGCTTCCATACTCTTCGCGCAACGCCATTAGCCCGGGCATTTCTGCTTCCGCAAGCTCAATTTCTTTCCTACCCCAATCAGCAAGAGATATATCCTTTACCTTATAAGGTACATATGGAATTGTCTTTGTGCTCATACTTTTTATAAATTTACTTTTGTAGCTTCGCTTAAATAGTGACAAAGATACGAATTCACATAACTTTTGTTCATGCCGGTTTATAAAACAATAACAGTTTCCCCCACCACCAAGGCCTACATTTGGAAGGTTACCGAGCCAGAGGCTCAACTTGTTAAAAATGTGGAACTAACAGATCATTGCCAAAAACGTATGGACGGCATGAAATCGGAAGCCCATCGTAAGGCTTTTTTAAGTATTCGGCACTTATTGGCATTGGCAGGCTATGTGGACCACGACCTGTATTACGACGATTTTGGGAAGCCCCATTTAAAAGATGGCAACTATATCTCCATTACCCATTCGCACAACTTCACGGGAATCATTATCAGTGAAACCGATGAGGTTGGTATCGATATTGAAATGCAACGGGACAAAATCTTGCGGATAGCCCATAAATTTACTCCGATCCAAGAATATAAAACCTTGGCCAATTCGGAGGCGTTGATACGTAAGCTGACCATTGTTTGGGGTGCCAAGGAATCACTGTATAAAATTTATGCACAGCAAGGACTTAGTTTTTTAAGGCATATTAATGTAATGGATTTTTCTTTTGATGATACCCGAACAGTAGCGGAAATATTGTATAAAGGAGAAAAAACGCACTATGGGGTTGAGTTTTTGGAGTTTGAAGGTTTTACTTGTGTGTACGCCATAAAAATGATGGGTGGGTGATAAATCCTTTTTGTAGATTTGTTCAGTAACCCTAACCACCCATGAAAATTTCCGTAGAGCTTACGCTGTCACCACTTCAAGATGATTTTGAAACTCCTGTCATTGAATTTATCAAAAAAATGCGTGATTCTGGATTGACCATTTTGGAAAATCCATTGAGCACTCAGGTTTTTGGGGATTACGATAGGGTGATGGAAATTCTACAAACAGAAATCAAAAAGAGTTTTGAAAGTTTGGACCATGTGGTTTTGACTATGAAAATGGTAAAATCTGACCGAAGCGAATATGAACCCCATTTTTGATTTCTTCCTAGGTCCTTACGAGGAGAGGCAGCTTTCCTTGATCATTTTAGAGGCAACCGCTTTTTTCTTTGGAATCGCCAGTGTGGTATATGCTAAAAAAGAGGATATTTTGGTATATCCTACCGGATTGGTGGCCACGGTGATAACTACATATATTTTTTTTGTGGACAGTTTGTTCGGGGATATGATGATGAACTTCTATTATTCCATTATGAGTATTTATGGCTGGTGGAACTGGGCCCGAAGGAGGGACAATAGGCAGCCGGTAGTACATATTACCAGAACAAGTGCCAAGGAAAAGTGGATAGGTTTCGGCTTTTTTGTATTGACCATGTTGGTCACCTATGGTGTGTACAAAGTCTTTGGTGCCGAAATAGGACCGACCAACTATGTAGATATAGTTACTTCCGGCATTTTTTTCACGGCAATGTGGTATATGGCCAATAAAAAATTGGAAAACTGGACCCTTTGGATATTGGGTGATTTAATAACCGTACCTTTGTATGCATATAGAGGATGGGGTATGTTCTCTTTGCAGTACCTCATTTTTACTGTGTTGGCAATACAGGGATATATAGCATGGAAGAAAAGCTTGGGCAAGAGCCCTCAAACCTCATAAAAGTAGTCCTGTTCGGACCGGAATCCACAGGTAAGACCACACTGTCCAAACAACTGGCAGCACATTACAAAACAGAATGGGTGCCCGAGTATGCCCGTGAATATCTACAGGATAAATGGGACAGGGAACAAAAAACCTGTGAACCGCACGACTTGCTTCCTATTGCTTACGGACAAATGGCATTGGAGAACAAATTGGCAAAAAAAGCCAACAAGGTCCTGATATGTGATACCGATCTATTGGAGACCAAGGTTTACTCAGAGGCATATTATGACAGTATATGTGACCCATTGATTGAAAAATATGCTCTTCAAAACAGTTATGATCTATACTTTTTAACTTATATCGATACGCCCTGGGTAGCAGATGATCTACGGGACAAGCCAGACGAAAGAGAGCGAATGTTCGGATATTTCAAGGAAGCTTTGGAGCAAAATAATAGGAAATTCATTAATTTAAGGGGTGATAAAGCATCAAGGCTTAAAACTGCAATTGAACATATAGATAAATTTCTCCAAAAACATGATCGAATTAAGTCCTAAAGACTTGGAACAACTGGATTCCAAAGGAATTTCCAAAGAAAAAGTAGAAAATCAGATACAAACATTTAAAGAAGGAATCCCCTTTGTACAACTATCACAAGCAGCCGTTGTGGGCAATGGTATTCTTCGATTTTCCGAGAAAGAACAGTTAGATCTTCTCCAGTATTTTGAAGATCATAGAGGAGACCTTGACCTTTTAAAGTTTGTACCTGCTTCGGGTGCTGCATCCAGAATGTTCAAGGCCATGTTCAACTTTTTGGACAGTTACGATCCATCAAAAGAAAAACTTTCCGAATACATAGGTAGAACAGGGGACACCGATGCAAAAAAGTTTACGGATAGCCTTTCCAATTTTCCGTTTTATGACATGATTATGTCCAGAATTAAAGGAAAAGCATCCAATAAAAACGAAGAAGCCTATCTTTTTGTAAAGGAAATGTTGATGGAAAATGGACTTAATTACGGATTCTACCCAAAAGGATTATTGCCCTTTCACCAATATGAAACTGGAGCGGCGACACCTTTTGAGGAACATTTAAAAGAGGCTGCACTGTATGCGAAAACAAAGGGCAGGGCAAATCTTCATTTTACCGTATCCGAGCAACACGATGAAATGTTTTCAGAAGAAGAAGCTTTGGTAGGGCCAAAAATTTCAAAGAAAACCGATACTAATTTCAACGTCTCTTACTCCAATCAAAAGCCATCTACCGATACTATTGCAGTGGATCTGGACAATAAACCCTTTAAAAATAACGATGGGTCAATTTTGTTCCGTCCGGGTGGGCATGGAGCTCTTATAGAAAATTTGAATGATCAAGATGCCGACATAGTCTTTATTAAAAATATTGATAATGTGGTCGTTGATAGGAATCTCGAAACGGTGGCCAATAGCAAGAAAATGTTGGCTGGCGTCCTTAAAAAAGTACAGGACAAAGCTTTTGCCTATACCAAACTATTGGAAGGGGAAGTGTCCTTTGAAAAAGCCGATGAGATAAAAGCATTCTTGGAGAAAGACCTGAATGTTCGTTTGCCAGGAAATTACGATGATTTTAGCGTCGCGGAGCAGAAATCAATTTTAAAGGACAGGATCGACCGCCCCATTCGTGTTTGCGGAATGGTGAAAAACGAAGGTGAACCAGGGGGAGGTCCATTTTGGATAAAGGATACGGAAGGAAATATTTCGCTTCAAATTATTGAATCTGCCCAGATAGATCAAAGTAATGGGCAACAGGCAGCCATTTTACAAAATTCAACCCATTTTAACCCGGTAGATTTAGTTTGTGGCGTTCGTAACCATAAGGGAGAAAAATACGATCTATTGGAATATGTGGACCATAAACAGGGTTTTATAACGGAAAAGACCAAGGAAGGAAAAGAACTAAAGGCCTTGGAGCTTCCTGGTTTGTGGAACGGAGCCATGGCTTTTTGGAATACTATTTTTGTAGAGGTGCCCTTGGTTACATTTAACCCAGTAAAAACCGTAAACGACCTTTTAAAACCTACGCATCAAGATTAAAACGTTAATAAACAATAAGTTGTGCCCATTGCTCAAAAAGTAGTGGGTTTTTTTGTTCCCAAAAGTGACCTGTTGGTAAAAATTGTGTCTTAAAAATATATTCGAAATTGTTTTCGATGACAAGATTGAATTCTGATAATCCTTGCGGGTTGTCTCAACTAGGTTGGTTGATTTGGCATGAAAGCCGTGCAAATTGTGCGGCTTTCTTTTCATCAAAAATGAAAGCAACGGACAACAAGGTCACCAATAATGTTATATAAGATAATTCTGTTTTTTAATTTGGTATCATTGGCTTTGGCCATGTACATTTTAATATTGTACTTAAAAAGTAGAAACAAGAACAAAAACATGAAGAATCAGGATGATGCTATATAAACACTATCCATGTATTATCCATTTCTGCCAAACTGTACCATGGTCTTTATTTCCTTGTGACCATAGGTTGGCAAATTTGAGAGGCTGCTTTGGCAGCCTTTCTTTTTTTAGTGGTTTTCTCTTTTCTTGGAATTTGTTTTTAAAAATCACCACAACATCATACATTTGCGCCATCTCAAAGGGGTGCTTTTATAAAAAGGCTGAGATTATACCCAATGAACCTGGGCGGGTAATGCTGCCAAGGGAATACGCAAAACGCGTATCTTGGAATTTCTATGTTTCTTTAGAAACAGTAATCAATTATTAACAAAGAATAATGACCCCTTTTATTCGTAGCAATTTTACGAATGAAAACGCTTTATTCAATTATGCAGTGCAAGGCCGCAGCACTAAAAAGCGGTTCAATGCGACGGACAAAAAAAAGAAATCACCATCGCATTAAATC
>JAAEZN010000075.1:14999-18115 GCA_018222835.1 Algicola sp.
CCTTTCTTGTATAAAATTTACACACATTGTTTAGGGCATTACACACTTTTACACAGTCCTTGAAAATGGCGAAAAAAGTTAATTAACTGACAACTAGTTGTTTGAGTGTATTGGAGCTGAAAAGAATAAAGTGGCATTATGTTTTCAGTTAGATAAGCAAGTTTAACAATTAAAATCATATACCATGAAAAATTTAGCTTTAGCAACAGTACTATCATTTGTAGGAATAACAGCATTTGCCAATGTAGAAACCCCAGAAATGGAAACAAACAACGCCATTGAGATTGTAGTTGGGGATTTCGAGGAAATTAATGTATCCGATCTTCCTTCCGCAGTAACTACGGCAGTAGAAGAAAATTATCCTACCGCTAAAATCGCGAAGGCCTACAAAAACGATAAGGACCAATATAAATTGGATCTTACCCTTGAAGACGGCACTACGGGAACTGTATATGCCGATGCAGAGGGAAACTGGATTGACATGTAATTAGGTTTATCGCCCCACGATAGTTAGTTTGGTTGAAAAGGGCTGCATTTTGCAGCCCTTTTTTTGTGATAAATTTATCAAAAACATGTAATCTTCAGAGAGGTATGGGCCGTATATTAGATAACTGAGATATGCCCAAAATCCTAATCATTGAAGACGATATAGCCTTCTGTCAAATGCTTCAAAAGTTTTTGACCAAGAACGGTTTTGCCGTATCCATTAGCTATTCCATTAAGGAGGCTGAAGACCTTCTCGCCAAATCCAGTTTTGATATAATTTTATCAGATGTGAGGTTGCCCAAAGGAAACGGTGTGACCTTGCTTCCTCATGTGAAACGAGACTCTCCTGCGACACAAGTGATTTTAATGACGGGCTATGCCGAGGTGAAAACCGCGGTAAATGCAATCAAAAAAGGAGCTTTTGACTACATCTCAAAACCTTTTACCCCTGAGGAAATACTTTCCGTAATCAAGGATGCTCTGAACACCAAGGAAGCAGAACCAAAAGTTTCAAGTCAAACTCCAAAATCCAATCCTAGAGAAGAGGCGCAGACCAATTTTCTAAAAGGGCAGGGAGAAAAATCCAAGAAACTTCAGCAATATGTGGAATTGGTAGCCCCTACCAATATGTCCGTTTTGCTTACCGGCGAAAGCGGCACAGGAAAAGAAGTGACTGCCAATGCCATTCATGAGGCCAGTAAAAGAAGCAACCAACCATTTGTTGCAGTGGATTGTGGTGCTATACCTAAGGAAATTGCCACCAGTGAGTTCTTTGGACATGTAAAAGGTAGTTTTACAGGCGCTATAGACGATAAAAAGGGCCATTTTGAAGCGGCCAATGGAGGAACACTCTTTTTGGATGAGGTGGGCAACCTCTCCTATGAACACCAAGTGCAATTGCTCAGGGCCATTCAAGAACGTAAAATAAAACGTGTGGGCAGCACAAAGGAAATTGAACTGGACATTCGGATTATAGCCGCTACCAACGAAAATCTTTCAGCTGCTGCCGAAGAAGGCGAGTTTAGGGAAGACCTCTACCATCGTTTGAATGAGTTTTCCATCGAAGTACCCTCCTTAAGAGATAGACGGGACGACATTCTGTTGTTTGCCGATTATTTCTTGGCCAGGGCAAATTCAGAATTGGACAAGAATATATTGGAATTTTCAGATGAGACCAAAAGGATACTCCAAGATTACGATTGGCCCGGAAATTTGAGGGAAATGAAGAATGCGATCAAAAGAGCCGTTCTTTTTTCTGAAACGGAAACCATGTTTCCAAACGCTTTGGCCGATGAAATTGTAGAAGGAGCGAAAAAAGATGAAGAAGCCATTTTTTCTAAATCGGACTATGAAAAGGAGCGGATTATGAGTGCCTTAAAGCAGACCAATTTCAACAAAAGTAAAGCGGCAAAATTACTTCAGATTACGCGAAAGACACTTTACAACAAAATCAATCAATATCAACTGAATGTTTAGCTAAATACTGTTGGATGTCGCTTTCCAGCTTATCCACAACTTCTTTTAGTTCTGAAAGAATATGGAATGCTTTTTCTCCTTTCGAATCATCTGAAATATTTTCCAAAACCTCTAATAAGCGTATGGTATTTTGCACTTCCAATTGCCGAAACATAGGAAGCATTTTATGCGATGTTGCGCGGATATCTTTATAATCTTTATTGCCAACGGCTGAAAACATGAGTTCAAGACTCTTGCTCGTATTCTCTAAAAATACTTTCAAAACCTCCTGAATGGCATCTTGGTCATCCAAAAATGGTGAGATATTTCTAAGGGTAAACATGGAAGAATCCGAAGCGGGTATAACCTTGGAAAAGGTTTTCTTTTCTGTCTGTTTTAAGGTTTTTAAGAGTGAATTTGCCGTAAATGGTTTCTGTAGAACATCGGAAAAACCAGAATCCAAGTATTCACTTTTGTTGCCGATTTGTTGTCCCGTCATTGCAATTATGGGTTTCTGGTGTCCCATGTTTTTAATGGCTTTTAGTACGGAAAATCCATCGGCATTGGGCATTTGAATATCCGTAAGAACGACATCGAATTGTTGGATTTTTGAAAGATCAAGATCAGCAAGACCTGTAAAAGTCGATGTTTTAATATCGTTGACCTTACAAAGTTCCGAAATAAGGCTAAGCATGTTTTCATCATCATCAAAAACCAGAACGTGTAGTTCCTCTACTTCTGGGGTAATTTCTTTGAAATCATTTTCAACCACTTCTATTTTAGAAAACTCTATGGGAATCTGAATAGTGAAAGTGCTACCCTTCCCAACCTGACTCTTCAAGCGTAACGAGCCGCCCAACAATTCGGTCAGTTTTCTGGAAATGGTAAGACCAAGCCCGTAACCAATCTGCTTTTTGTTGGAAGTTTCCGCTGCTTGTGTAAATTCCTGGAAGATAGCTTCCTGTTTTTCAACCGGTATTCCTGAGCCGGTGTCTTCTATATCAATCTTAGCCCATGTGTCTTTTCCTTTTTCCATCACTTTTGCTGAAACTTTCACATGGCCGGAATCTGTGAACTTAAATGCATTTCCAATGATGTTGGTAAGTACTTGTCTTATTCTGAAGGGGTCTTTTTTGATAGGTGTTTTCAATTCCTCCGCTATTTCCAATTGTAGC